>JBGOXA010000178.1:0-4464 GCA_041478915.1 Dehalococcoidia bacterium | reverse complement strand
CACCATGGTCTGGCCGGCAATGCTCATGGGGTATGGGGGGCTGAACCTCCCCTATGATGTCCCAGCCAACGAGTTCCTCACACTGGAGAACAGGCAGCTTTCTACCAGCCGCGCCTGGGCTGTCTGGCTGCCAGACTATTTGGAACGCTATGACCCTGATCCGCTGCGCTACCTTCTGGCAGCGAACATGCCGGAGACGGGGGACACCGACTTCTCGTGGCGAGAGTTTGTGCGCCGCAATAATGATGAGCTGGTGGCTAATTACGGGAACCTGGCGCACCGTGCCCTAACCTTCACCCACCGCCACTTTGACGGGCGCGTACCTGTCCCTGGTGAGCTCGATGACGCCAGCAAAGCACTGTTGGACGAAGCAGAGTCCACCCTGAATTCAGTTGACGATTCCCTTTACCACTGTCATTTTAGAGAGGGGATAAAGGCAGCCATGTCCCTGGCCCAACAGACAAATCGGTATCTAGAAGAGAAATCACCCTGGAAGACGGTTAAACACGACAAGGAGAGCTGTGCCACCGCCATCTTTGTTTCCCTGTCGGTTATCTCCTGTCTCAAGACAGCATTCTATCCCTTTCTGCCTTTTAGTTCTCAGAAACTGCATCGTCTCCTGGGCTTTGAGGGGCTGGTTAAGGGGGAGGGGTGGGGCTTCCACAGGTTGCCCCCAGGGCAGAAGCTGGCTCCCCCCGAACCGCTATTTGTCAAACTGGACGAGCGAGTAGTAGCGGAGGAAAACGAGCGGCTGAGTCATCAGCTTGGTCAAAAGGCTACCGCCGCGGGTTAAGGGAGAGGAGAGGTTTGACTATCGACTCGATCTATGAACCTATCCGACCGGAGATGGCTCAGATAGAGGAGAGGCTGAATCAGGTGGCCAGGGCTGCTCCTGCTGGGCTGGTGGAGCAATTGAGCTATGTCTTAAAGAACGGGGGCAAGCGGCTTCGCCCTGCTCTAACCCTGCTGGCAGGCAAGTTCTATGACTATAATGTGGACTTACTGCTGCCTACCGCGGCGGGAACAGAACTGCTACACACCGCTACTCTAGTCCATGATGACACGGTCGATGCCTCCGATCTGCGTCGCGGCAAACTGAGCGTGAATCAGCTCTGGGGTAACGCCAACGCGGTGCTTCTGGGGGATTACCTTTTCGCTGCGTCGGCCCGCATGACGGCAGAGACAGGGAATATCCGAGTGATCAAGCTCTTCGCCCAGACCCTGATGAATATATGCACTGGCGAGATTCAGGAATCGCTCAATCCTTTCAACAGGAGCAGGGAGCGTTATTTCCTGGCGATTGGCAATAAGACAGCCTCTCTCCTGTCTGCCGCTACCGAGTCAGGGGCAGTGTTAAGCGATGCCCCGGAGATGGCGGTACAATCCCTGAAGGAATATGGGTATAACCTTGGGATCGCTTTTCAGGTTGTGGATGACATCCTTGATTTTACTGGTAAGAGGGAAACTTTGGGCAAGCCTGTAGCCAGCGACCTAGCGCGAGGTGTCTTCACCCTGCCAGCGATACTCATGCTGGAACGTGGCGACGGCGATGCGGTGATGGACGTTCTGAGCAAAGACCCCAAGAGGGGCTCGGGGCTCCTTACGGAGATGGTGCGGAGTTCCTCCGCCATCGAAGAGTCCTACGGGATTGTACGAGGCTTCTGTTCCCGAGCCTGCTCCGCTCTGGAGCAGTTTCCCCGCAATTCCGCCTATGATTGCCTGAGCGCTCTGGCGGATTACGTGGCGCAACGCCAGAGCTAGCCAGATCAGTGCTGGCTATCTTCGTCGCCTTGCGTGATTTCCCTTTCCCACATGGGTACCACTTCCTTGAAGCGGTCGATAGCGTACTGGCAGGCCTCGAAGGCTTCGCGGCGATGAGGCGCCGCTATGGCAAAAACTGAAGTGATTTCCCCCACCTTCAGCCTCCCCAGCCGGTGATATATGGCCACATCCTCCAGCCGCCATTTAGCTCGAATTTCGTCAGCTATACGCTGCAGTTCCCTTCGAGCTAACTCCTTTGAGGAAGGTTCATACTCCAGGAACAGGACCTTCTTGCCGTGAGACAGTTCGCGGACGGAGCCCACAAAAGTAACCACTGCACCACAGGAACGGTTGCGGACTTTACTGATGGCTGTTTGAGGACGGAGAGGGTCTTGAGTTATCTCAACCAATCTAGCCTTGCTCTACTTGAGCCCCTGTAGAAGGGACGGGTTCATCGAATAGCATGTCTAAGGCTTTACCTTCGATAGTTTCCTCAGCGATCAACATCGCAGCGACCTGCTTTAGCTTCGCCGTATTCCCGGTCAGGATATCCTTAGCTACATTATAGCTGCTGTTGACCAGAGCCTCGATCTCCTGATCAATCACGTCGGCCACTTTGTCACCGTAATCCTTCTGTTCATCGATCATCCGCCCCAAGAAGACTAGTTCCTCCCGTCGACCGAAGGTGCGAGGGGGCAATTTGTCACTCATGCCATACTCCTTGACCATCTTCCGAGCAATGGTGGTGACCTGCTCTAAGTCGTTTTGGGCTCCCGTGCTTACCTCACCGAAAATGATCTCTTCTGCTACCCGCCCTCCCAGGGAAGTAGCCAGTATATCCTTAAGGTGGCTCGGAGTGTAAAGGTGGCGATCCTCAGCAGGTAGTTGTTTTGTATAGCCCCCCGCCATCCCACGGGCAATGATCGAGATCTTATGCACCGGGTCAGCATGAGGGAGTTTTTTGGCTACCAGGGCATGCCCTGCCTCATGGTAGGCAATAATCTCCTTCTCCTTCTGAATTATCGCTCTGCTTTTCCTTTCCGGACCAAGCATCACCCGGTCAATGGATTCTTCAAATTCAGCCAAGCTAATAACCTTCTTTTCGCGCCTGGCAGCTAAAATAGCTGCTTCATTAACCAGATTAGCTAAGTCAGCACCGCTGAAGCCAGGCGTTTCCTTAGCAATAATCTCAAGGTTTACTGAGTCGTCCAACGGCTTACCTTTGGCGTGAACCTGCAGTATTGCCTTTCTGCCGTTGATATCAGGTCGGTCTATAACTACATGCCGATCAAAGCGACCAGGACGGAGCAAGGCGGGGTCTAATATATCGGGGCGATTGGTGGCAGCGAGGACAATGACATTGGTGGAGCTATCAAAGCCATCCATCTCCGACAGGATCTGATTCAGGGTTTGCTCCCTTTCGTCGTGCCCGCCTCCCAAGCCTGCACCCCGATGACGGCCCACAGCGTCAATCTCATCCACAAAGACAATGCAAGGAGCGTTCCGCTTGGCCTGGTCAAAGAGGTCTCTCACCCGGGAAGCGCCAACACCAACGAACATCTCCACAAACTCGCTGCCGCTGATGGAGAAATAGGGGACATTGGCCTCTCCGGCAACAGCTCGGGCCAGCAAGGTCTTCCCGGTGCCCGGCGGTCCTACCAGCAACACCCCCCTGGGGATACGCGCTCCTAAAGAGAGGAACTTTTCCGGGGACTTAAGGAATTCCACTATCTCCTGCAACTCTTGCTTCGCCTCGTCAACCCCGGCCACATCGGCGAAAGTGATTGTCGGCCTGGTACCGGTAGCTAAGCGGGCTCGGCTGCGGCTAAAATTGAAAGCCTGGTTACTGGCCCCTCGGGCACCACGCAAAATAAACCAAAACAGGCCGATAATGAGAACAAAGGGCAGCAGGGTGACCAGCAAAGTCCCCCAGTTAAAGCCACTCTTAGTTTTATATTCTATGCCGACGTTGCCGAGTTCCTGATCCGTTACGCCTGCATCTGCGAGGTACTGCCGCAGATCGCGAGTGTTCCCACCGAAGGACGCTTTGAGTATTTCTTTCCCGTCCTTGCTGTACACCTTAAGGTTGTCACCGCTTTGCACAATGTTTATATTACCTTGCTTGGCCAGAGCCACTACGTCGTTCATGTTACCCTTCGGTACCTTTTGGCCTCCGGGCAAGAAAGCCACCACCAAGATGACTATAGCGGCTAATATAAGCAAATAGAGGAAAGCTTGCTGCCTCTTCGGTTTCATCCTTTTACGTCCACCACCTTATGTAAGTATTATACCAGACGAGCAGCAAAGAATGAAGCAGTATTTCAAAGGGGGCGTTGGCTTAGGGATAAGCAGCACCAGGGATAATTGCGTTCCCCAGGCGGGTAGTGTAAAATGACCTAACTAGCAGGCGTTCTTTTATCCGATGAGCCTCGGCGTTTGTACTATACAGCTTCGCTTTCCTGAGAACCAGTCTCTTAAAGATAAGAGAAGGATACTGAAGTCCCTTATCACCCGTGTGAGAAGCAGGTACAATGTGGCCATCGCTGAAATGGGTGACCAGGATCTGTGGCAACTGGCTGTACTAGGGGTAGCCTGCCTCAGCAATGATGCTCAGCAAGTTGATAAGGTGTTGTCAAAAGTGGCTGAGTTTATCAGGCAGAGCAGGCTTGATGTAGAGGTGCTCGACTACAACATCGAGATTAT
>JBGOXA010000278.1:0-3040 GCA_041478915.1 Dehalococcoidia bacterium | reverse complement strand
TGCTGCCTTGAATAAGAAGTGGCTGATAGCAGGTGTGACTATTTTTGTTGCCCTGGCGGTGGCTTTGCCACTTGTTTTCGTAGGCGGTGGCAAAGACGCTGGATTTTCTCTGAAGGTGACCAGCCCGCAGGATGAGAGCATCGTTTACGCCTTTGAGACTGTGGTGACTGGTATAACGGCTCCCGATGCTGTGGTGAGCGTGAACGGGATGCTGGTGGACGTTGACGCCGACGGTGAGTTCAGCACCACGGTCAGTCTAGAAGAAGGACCAAACTCTATCGAGGTCATTGCCAGCGACTATGAGGGCCATGAGGCAAGCCAAATTCTGACAATCATCTATTTAGCTTAAGGAGGAACTGAAACATGAGCAAGATCTTGTTGGTTGTGATAACACTGGTTCTAGTTTGTGGGCTGGTGCTGGGCAGCACAGCCAGCGCCGTGGCCCAGGAGACTGAGGAGACTGCGGTGTCGCGCGGCCTTTTCGGGACGGTGGTCAAAGTCACTATCGTTGACCAGGATGGCAATGGCTCCATCACCCTCGAAGATGCGGAGTCGGTAAATGTTAACCCGGATACCAGGTATCACATCCCCACCTTTGTCCCGCCGTGGCAGAGCTGGACTGAACTCTCGGATGAGGAGAGGGAGTTCTACGTGCAAGGCGCTGATCGGGTAGCGATACTTCTGGCCGAGCCTGCCAGTGCCCGGACGGCTTTGAAGGTGATGGTTATTCCTCAGCACCCGGTGCATAGCCACCAGGTGGGCGTGGTCGTCAGTGTTGACGGGGATACGGTCACCATAGTGAACAAAGCAGGGCAAGAAGTTACTATTACCCTACCTGAGGGTGTCGAGGTAACCCCGGGAGAGTTTGTCACCCTGGTTGCTGGGAGGTTTGCCAATCAGGTTCGTCTGAGGGCCTTGGCGGCCTATGGGATTAAACAACTGGCTAGCCGGTTGCGAAACCAGATGGAAGCGGCCCAGGGGCCGAAGGACTTCGACCGTTTGAACGCCTTGTTGGAGAAGGCTTATGAGCGGGATATGAGGGTTCTGGAGCGTATCAAGGCCAAATTCGAAAAACGGTACCCAGGGCAGACTGGGGCCATCGCAGCGATTGAGCAGGCGATTGAAAATTGGAAAACGAACCGGGAGGGCGCTCTTCAGAGGATAGAGCAGATCAGAGAGAGGATCAAAGCTGGCTGGGAAAAGTGGAAGGCGCAGTGGAGTAAGATGGAAGGCACCATCACTGGCGTGGACCTTGTTGGGCAGACAGTAACCATCGCTCCTGAGGAAGGGACGCTGGTTACACTGGAAGTCACCGAATTCACCCTGATAGTGAAGGACGGGAGACCTGCCGATCTGGCTGACTTGGCCCAGAACGATGTGGTCAAGGAGGCGGTGTATTCTAAGGAGACCCTGGAGGCCCAATTCATTGTGGTTGGCCCTCCGAAGTGGGAAGCGCGGTGGAGTGAGGTTAGCGGCACCATCGCCAATGTGGACCCCAGTGGGCAAACGGTGACTATCACTTCCACAGAGGGCGATACTGTCACCGTGCAGGTCGTGGCCACCACCAGGATAGTAAAGGATGGTAAGCTTGCCACGCTTGATGACTTGAAGCCTGACGATGTCGTCAGAAAGGCGATCTACCTCACCGACACTCTGAAGGCAAAATGCATTGTTGTCGGCACTCCAAAGCCTGGGCCTTGGCGGGATTAGCGCCGGTGTGCCCCGCCTGAAACTGGCTGGTATCCTGTCGGCGAATTGTGGAAGGTGAGGGCTGGCAAACGCTAGCCCTCACCTTGTGTTTGCTATTTCCCGACGCAAAAGTTGCTGAAGATGGCTTCCAGGAGGTCATCCTGTACCGTCTCGCCGGTGATTTCTCCCAGGGCGCTGGCTGCGGCGGTGAGGTCAATGGTGATGAAGTCATCGGGCATGCCGGAGGCGGTGCCTGATAAGGCTTGGCTCAAGTTTCGCCCGGCTCTTTCCAGGGCCTCCTTCTGGCGGACGTTTTGTACCATGAGGCCATCGGAGACGAAGATCCTGCCGCCCAAAGCCAGGTCTACCATCCTTTCCTCCAGTTGAGCCAGGCCCTCTCCAGTAAGGGCTGAGGTGTGCACCACCTCCCATCCCAGTCCCTCCGGTTCAGCCTGCTGAGGCAGATCGCACTTGTTGGCTGCCACCAGGGCCGTCTTCTTATTACCCAAAAGCTCCATTATCTCTCTGTCGGCGTCCGTTATAGGCTGGCTGAGATCGATCACCAAAAGGACAAGGTCAGCCTGCTCTATTGCTTTCCGGCTGCGCTCCACGCCCAGGGATTCCACCAGGTCTCTACTGCGGATGATCCCGGCGGTATCCACCAGGAGGAAAGGGACGCCTTTTAAGTTTACCACCTCTTCAATGGTGTCCCGGGTAGTCCCGGGAATTGCGGTCACGATGGAGCGGTCCTGGCGGAGAAGTCGGTTCAGCAGGCTTGACTTGCCGACGTTGGGTCGGCCCACAATGGCGGTTCTCACTCCCTGCCGGTAGACGATTCCGGCATCGGCGGTGGCGATCAGGCCGTGCAGGCTCTGTAGTGCCTCGCTTAGTGGCTGGACAATATCCTGCGGCTCTATCTCATCCTCAGGGAAGTCTATCCTGGCAGTAAGGTAGGCCAGAGCCGACATCACCTGGCTGCGGACCGCTCTAACTGCTGCTGAGAGTCGCCCTTCCAGTCCCTGTACAGCCAATCGCAGGCTAGCCTCGGTCCGGGCGCTGACTATGCCCAGGACCGATTCCGCCTGGGCCAGGTCAATCCGGCCGTTGAGGAAGGCCCTGAGGGTGAACTCGCCAGGGTTAGCCAGTCTGGCCCCGTAGCGTAGTACCAGTTGCAGGGTGCGTTGCAAGGGTAAAGGGCCGCCGTGGCAGTTGATCTCCACTACATCTTCTCTGGTATAGGTGTGCGGGGCAGCCATATAGGAGACCAGCACCTCATCCACTACCTCACCCTGGTCGGGGTCGATGATATGCCCGTAGTTAAGGCGGCGGTGGGAAAGCTTTCCTCGAAAGA
>JBGOXA010000035.1:0-9728 GCA_041478915.1 Dehalococcoidia bacterium | reverse complement strand
CAATGACCACAAGGTTGAGGAACTATACTCCCCTGCCCAGAGCAGCGCTGGCAGACAACCGTATTAACAAAGCGCCCAAAGAAACTCTGGCGTACCCGTCGTATCTCCCCAGCACCATTGCAGTCAGGACACCTTAGCGGTTGACTCCCTGGTTCGCCTCCCAGACCGTGACAGCGAGGGCACTGCTCCGTTCGCACAACCTCAATCGCCTTATCGCTGCCAAGGACCGCCTGCTCGAAAGAAATGGTGGTGTTATAACGCAGATCCGCCCCCTGTTGTGGCACACGCACTCTTACTCTGGTGGCATTCGTGCCAGCAAAGAAGGTCTCAAAGATGTCCCCTAAACTATCAACAAGGTTATCAAAACCATCAAAGCCACGCCCCTCAAAGTCCCCCCACTGGTCATAGCGCGCCCTCTTCTCAGCGTCGCTCAACACCTGATGGGCTTCGTTTATTTCTTTGAACCTTTCGGCTGCTCCATCATGATGGTTGCGGTCAGGATGACAGTCAAAAGCCAGCTTCCTGAAGGCCCTCGTGATCTCCTCCTTAGTGGCATCCCGGGTTATGCCAAGAACCTGGTAGTAATCTTTCCTCACAGCCATTTCATGTGCCGTCCTAACTTTTATCATAATCTTCTGGCAAGTCAGAGGTCAAGACGACAAGAAGGAGGTTGTTTAATAATGTCATTCTGAGGAGTCCTTCGCAGAAGGACGACGAAGAATCTCTGAGATTCTTCTCCTTTCTTGCGGAAGGATCAGAATGACACGAATACCTTGGTAAACGATCTCCAAAAAGAGGGGATTTATTTGTCGCTGCCAGGAGTCCTTCCCAAATGGTACGCCACTGCCATGAGACCTCGTAGTGAGCTGCCTTTCTTTTCGGCTAGGTTTCTTCAGGGGGAAGCCGTAAGTTTGTGTGCGCCAGCAAACTCGGAGACAAGCCTTGTCTATCCCATCAATGAGAAACAATACCTGCTCATCCAGTTGAGCCTTCAGGGCCAAAGGCCTGAATGACCTTGTGATGGAGATATGGTTTGAACGCAGCCTCGGCTGCGACAACTTCCTCGTTTCTTAGCCTTCGGTTCAGTTCCATGAAAGCGCTTCTTGAGGAAAGAAATTCCTTCGAGCTGCGAAAGACTCTCCGCAACTCCAGAAAAAGGACTTTCTCCGAGAAAGCCTCCTCAATAGTCAGGCGGATTTCCTCAGGATCGATGATGTCCTTTTTCGATAGGGTGTCAACAACCTGCTTCAGTCTGTCAACAAGGTTATCGAACAACCGATCCATCCTCTCAAAATAACTTTTCGCCTTGGGATAAACCTCGTCTACTGCCGATTGGAATTCCATAAATTCCATGGCTGAATCCATAGAATCCACTTTATCGCCCATCTCACTCAGTATGTGTACGTACCCTTCAGGCTCTTCCTTGAGCAAGAACTTCTCCCTTGCTGTTTCATAGCTGTGGCGACGAAAGAGCCCCAGCGCCGTTAAGGCCCTGGACTTGTCTTCCTGGCCGTCTCGGCAAAACTTTTCAATGTCTCTTTCTTCTTGTTCCGAGATCAAATCAAACATCAGCCCCATGCTGGCATTGTACAGTAGTTGCTTTTTGCAGCCAGCTACTTGAGTAGCGACTCTTCTACTTTCCTCAGGCCGCAGATTGGACGACGTCTCTCTGACGTCCTGCAGTCTCCGCAGGAGCTCACCTAGTTCGGCGCGCGAATCTCCGTCCCAGCGCCCTTGAAAAGTGCTCAGACGGTCTCTAATCCACGCAAGGGACTCATTGACCTTATCTCTGGTCTCCTGAGTCATAAGAAGGTAGAAGGATTGAGGGTTGAGGTCAAAAACCCTGCCGAAACTGAGTTTCTCAGCCTCCTGCACCACCCTGAATTGCACATGCTGCCCTTGTTCCAGCTTCGAACCTGGCAAGATCACAATCGCTCCCTCAGGTGCCTTGACTAGTGGATCCCCCTTTTTCCCAAAGGCAAATACCTCGCCTTCCATTACCTTAGTCTTTGCCAGTCCTGAGTTCACCCGACAGTTTAGCTGATACCACACAGGTAGTATTCTTTCCGTTGCCAGCCCAAAGGCACGCTGAAACTTATCCCTCTGTCCCTGCTTATTTTGAACAGGCAGGTTTTCGATGCTCTTTTCTATTGACGCTCTCCCCTCCTGGAGCAGTTGCGAGATGCGCATGTAAGGATCGAACATGGCCTCATAGTCAACCTTGTCAACGGCGCCCGCAAGAGCTTTGTACTCCTCGCTTGAAGCAATCTCCTTCAGTACCTTCGTCGTCTGAGTCACCCGATAAGGACCTCCTGCTTCCTAGAATCACCCATGAAACTAATCCCAGCCGCCAAACTATCAGTATACCATGATCGCAGGCAATTTCTCACCCGCGACACCGCTCTCACCCGCGCCTGCTTGCAACTCCAACCGCTTGAGGGGCTTATTCACGTAGTCATCTGCTCCCTACCCCAACTCGGCTGCTATGTTAGACTCATCGGTCTGGATGGTATAATAGTTGGGGAAACGAATCTCCGCTTCGAGCGCTGCATTAAGGGAGGAAGCTATGAGAGGGTTCCAGAGCGATTGGCTAAACGTGACGCAGGGAATGCAGAAGGAGATGGAACGTCTATTGGATTACCTCGGCAGCTCAAAACCGCCCTCAGTGCATTTTGGCCAGATGTGGGAGCCAGCGGTGGATATCTACGAGACGGCAACTGAGGTGATCGTGGTGGCGGAGCTGGCAGGGGTGAACCAGAGTGACATCGAGATCATGATTGACAATAACTCGCTGGTTATCCGGGGACGAAGGAAAGAGGTAGCTCTGCACGGAAGAAGAAACTACTACCAGATGGAGATCCACGCCGGGCCTTTTGAAAGGCGCATTCTTTTGCCTGCCAGGATCGATCCTGACAAGACCAAAGCTTCTCACGAAAACGGCATGCTCGAAATCGTCCTGGTTAGGGCTCGACCAGACCAGATCATTCACGTTTCCGTAAAGACCTTCGACGAACTTTGATGCCTTCCAAGCACGACGAACCGCGTCTGGACAGGTGAGCTTTCAATTGACGTATGTACTTTCTTAATGCGAGAGGGGGAGAAAATCTATGGCAACAGTAAACCAGCAGAGAAGTGTAGGGGAGATGGAGTTATCTATACCAGAAGAGTTGCCCATCCTCCCTGCCAGAGAACACGTGCTCTTCCCCTTCATCATCGCCCCCGTGGCAACTGGCAACCAGAGCATTGTCCAGGTTATAGATGCGGCTATGCAAGAAAGTAAGATCATCGGTGTGTTCGCCCAGCATGCTGAGGCCGAGCTGCCCACTCCTGATAACCTCCACTCAATGGGCTCAGCAGCTCTTATTGCTCGCATGTTTAAGATACCCGATGGCTCCATCAGCGTGTTATTACAGGGTTTATCTCGAATTCGTCTGAAGGAAATAACACAGAAAGAGCCTTACATCAGAGCCAAGGTAGAGGTAGTGAAGACGAAGACGGAGAAGACCACTGAGCTTGAAGCCCTGACCAGGAATTTCCTGGGCCTGTTTCAGAAGGTGGTCGAGCTGGCACCTAATTTGCCCGCAGAGGTGGGCATTGCCGCCCTCAACATATCTGACCCTGGCAACCTGGCCGATTTTGTAGCCGCCCAAATTAACCTCAAGCGTGAGGAAGCGCAGGATGTCCTGGAGACTCTGGACGTTGCCGAACGGATAAGAAAGCTGACTGGCTACATCAACAGAGAGCTGGAGATACTGGAGTTGGGAAGCAAGATCCAGTCCCAAATCAAGGGCGAAATGGACAAAGCCCAGCGAGAGTTCTATCTCCGAGAGCAACTAAAAGCCATCCAGAAGGAACTGGGAGAAACCGACGAGCGCACCATGGAGATTAACGAACTCAGGGAGAAGATTGAACAAGTCCAGCTTCCTCCGGAAGCTCGAAATGAAGCTGATCGCGAACTGGACCGTCTGGCCAAGATGCCGCCTGGTGCGGCAGAGTATACTGTTTCCCGGACGTACCTTGACTGGCTAATTAACCTCCCTTGGTCCAAAAGCACTGAAGACAGCCTGGATATCAACCAGGCCAGCGCGGTGCTTGACGAAGACCACTACGACCTGGAGAAGGTGAAGGGAAGAATCCTCGATTACCTGGCAGTCCGTAATTTGAAAAAAGACATGAAGGGGCCGATCCTGTGCTTTGTCGGCCCGCCAGGAACAGGCAAGACCTCAGTGGGGCACTCTATTGCCCGTGCCCTGGGAAGGAAGTTCTTCCGCATGTCCCTCGGCGGCATCAGGGACGAGGCTGAGATCCGCGGGTTTCGCCGCACCTATGTGGGGGCACTGCCTGGCAGGATCATTCAGGGACTCCGCCGCGCCGAGTCCAATAACCCCGTATTCATGCTCGACGAGATTGACAAGGTGGGCATCGACTTTCGGGGCGACCCTTCAGCAGCACTGCTCGAGGTTCTGGACCCGGAGCAGAATTTCGCCTTTGTTGACCATTACCTCGATATCCCCTTCGACCTTTCCAAGGTGCTCTTCATCACCACGGCTAACATCACTGACCCTATTCCCCCCGCCCTCAAAGACCGGATGGAGGTGATTGAGCTTCTCGGATACACCGAGCGAGAGAAACTGCACATTGCCAGGAGGTTCCTCCTCCCCAGACAGCTTCGGGAGAATGGCCTCGACCAGGAGAGATTGAAACTGCCCGACGAAACCTTGCTGGCCATAGTCGAAAAGTACACCCGAGAGGCTGGGGTAAGAAACCTAGAGAGAGAGATTGGCTCTATCTGCCGCAAGGTGGCTCGTCAGGTGGTCGCAGGCTCCCTGCAGCCGACCACGGTTACCCCTGACATGCTCCATGATTATCTGGGCCATGAGCACTTCCGTTATGAACTGGCTGGAGAAGCCGACGAAATAGGTGTAGCCACCGGCCTTGCCTGGACCCCTGTCGGTGGAGACGTCATGTTCGTAGAGGCTACGCCGGTTAGTGGCAAGGGAAATCTTATCCTCACCGGAAAGCTGGGGGAGGTGATGCAGGAATCAGCGCGAGCTGCCCTCACCTACACCCGGAGCAAGGCTGCTTCGCTGGGGATTGAGGATAACTTCTACGAGACTAAGGATATCCATATTCATGTTCCCGCCGGTGCCATCCCTAAGGACGGCCCCTCTGCCGGTATCACCATGACAGTGGCCCTGATCTCTGCCTTGAGCAAGCGCCCGGTAAGCAAAGAAGTGGCCATGACCGGTGAGATTACTCTACGAGGAAAGGTATTACCAGTCGGCGGCATCAAGGACAAGGTTTTGGCAGCTGACCGGGCAGGGGTCAAAAAGGTGATTCTCCCCAAGGAGAATGAGAAAGACCTGGAGGAGGTCCCCCGGGAGGTGAAAGACAGACTTCAGTTTATCCTGGTGGACCACATCGACCAGGCGCTGGAAGTCGTTCTCAAGCCGACGACAGAGGTGAAGGCTGCCGCTGGCTGATTCGGCCACAACGATCCCCAGCGATCGTTCGTCAACGCGTCCTTCCGCAAAGTGAAGCAATGACAACGTTGCACCTATTTGCCTATAGGTGCTAGAATGACCTAGGGCGAGCATCGTTACGCTTTGAGGGAGGTGTATGCTGTGGTTGTCGTTAAAGAATGGTTTACGACAGAAGAAGCTGCTGAATACCTTTGCGTTTCCAAGAGAACTATTTACAAACTGACCCAGGAAGGCAGGCTGCCTGCCTTTCGTATAGGTCGTGAACGGCACCGCCGATTCCGTAAGGAGGACTTGGACAAAGTGCCTCGACCGCCAACGTATACTGAGAACGTGGGGACACTTTTGACGCTAACAAGGGCAGCCGATCCCGTACTAGCTGAACTCTGGGACAACGAGAAGGATGCAGCTTATGATGACCAGGTATAACCAAGGAGATGTGGTCCTCATCAGTTTTGTATTTGCCGATGAAAGCGGCGCTAAGCAGCGCCCAGCTGTTATAGTTAGCTCTGATACCTATCACCAGCAACGGCAAGAGGCTATCATCAGCGCCATCACGAGTAAGACAGAGCGTATATTGGTGGGTGACCATCTGATAAGGGATTGGAAGGAAGCTGGGTTACTATACCCATCGGTTGCCACCGGTGTTATACGAACGATAAAGCAAGGCATGATTACTCGCAAGCTGGGCATAATTTCCCAGAGTGACCTGAGGAAAATTGGTGAGCAACTAACTATTGCTCTCGGACTGTAATCAGACGGACAGAGCTAAAGCTCTGTCCGTCCCCGTTCGGAGGGGCCTAAAGAACCTGTCCGAAAATTAGGGGTAGGTTAGAGCATCCGCTCCAGCCTCGCCTAGAGCAGATGTTCTAACCCACCCCTCGTTCTCTTACACGGCTGAAGAAATACCGACTAAAGCCTCCCTCCGTTGACACTCAACGTTTGACCGGTGATAAAGCTAGCCCGGTCCGAAGCCAAGAACACAATGCCTTCGACAACCTCCTCCGAATCCGCCAGCCGCCCCAAAGGGTAGTTTGCAGCGAATGCCTCTTCCATCCCCGGCCCATGTGACGGTGTCCTGACCAGCGCCGCATTGACTACATTGACTCGTATGCCATATGGCCCAACTTCTTTGGATAAGCTGCTGGCAAAAGTCATAATGGCTGCCTTGGCCGAGGCGTACATGGTTTCCATGGCTGGAGCCATCTTGGCCGAGTCCGAGCCCATGAACACTATGCTGCCCTTCCTCCGCTCGGTCATCGGCTCAAGTACAGCTCTTACAGCATTCACCACACCCCAGAAGGTGACATCTACCTGCTTATGACAGGCCTCTGGGGTGTAGTGGACGAACATCTTAATCTCCATGTAGGCCGGTATGGTAACCAGGATATCCACCCGGCCGAACTCCGCCAGGGCCTTTTGCACCATCTCCTGGCACTGGCCAAGTTTGGTTACATCGGCATAGGTTGGCACGGCTTTGGCTCCCCTGCTCCTGAGTTCCTCTGCCACCTTATTGGCCCACGAACGGTCGATGTCGTTGGCCACCACCCAGGCTCCCTCCCGGGCCAGCCTCGAGCAAAGCGTAGTGCCGATACCACCACCTCCAGCCCCGGTAACGATGGCTACCTTATCATTCAATCCCAGGTCCATTTTGCAACCTCCAGTGGTAGGCTATTGCTTAGTGTAATAATTACCGTCACCAAAGTGAGCACAGACCCTTCTCCTTCCCTTCACGAAGGATCAGGGTGACAACAATAGGTGTGTCATTCTGAGCATAGCGAAGAATCTCGTTTCACTGATTTCTGCAAGAAAGCACTAGGTGACCTTCTCGTCAACCAGCAAGGCGATGGTCTTGCTGGTGTCCATGAAGATAGCCTCGGTGTCGAATATGACCTTGCCAGCCTCGGACATGGCGAACTCAGCGAAGGCTTTGAAGCCTGCCATGTTTTCATACCAGACCTCGGTAATGCAGTCGAACTCCAGTTCTTCAACGCCAGGGGGAACCGTGAGCTTCATCCTGACATAGTTGCGGGCGTATTTCTTGATGGCTGGAGCGTGCTTCAGTATCAGTGGTACCAGCACCTCCTCATATTGCCTGATGAACTCCTCTGGCGTAACGCCAGGCTTCCTCTTGGCCAGCACCATCTCTTTGACCATTCCTTTACCTCCAGTGAAGTTATTCTTCTTGTCCCTGAGCTAGTCCCCGGTTGCCTCTACTGGCTTTGGCTTCTCCCAATAACAAACCGGCGTGATTGTGGGACTATCAGGGCAATCCTCTGTAACATTGTAGCACGCTGAACTCAGCTTCGGTACAGAAACCACTCGCCTGGTCAAAATCAGCGAATGACTTTTAGAGAATCTATATTCTGAGATGTCGTGGCGACATTGTCACTTTGTGTCATTCTGATCCTTCCGCAAGGAAGGAGAAGAATCTCTCGTCGCCCAGATGTAGGGATAGAGCTTTAGCTCTTTCCGCTCGGTTCTCGGCTCGTTTTTGTGGGTGTCAGGTGCGGCACCTGACACCCACTTTGCTTCGTCCTTTCCACCTCACCCCGAGATGGCCACGGTGTCTCCGAAACCACTGCTGACGCCTTCTGGCTAAGCACTTGACCCGGTGCTAAAATTGAGCTGTCCAGCAAGAAGCGACGCGGATGGGAGAGATACTGATTGGCACCTGCTCCTGGACTGACCCCACCTTGATAAAGAGCGGGCGGTTCTACCCCGACTGGGCCAAGTCTGCCGATACCCGTCTCCAGTTCTACGCCAGCCAGTTTAACCTCGTCGAGGTCGATAGCTCCTACTACGCCCTGCTCAACGAGAAGACCAGCCGCCTCTGGGTGGAAAGAACTTCAGAGAGCTTTGTTTTCGATGTGAAGGCCTTCCGTCTTTTTACCCAGCACCCCACCCCCCTGTCGGCCCTACCCAGGGACATCAGAAGCGAGCTGCCTCAGAGCCTGAAGGAAAAGCCCAACGTTTACCAGCGAGACCTGCCCGGCGAGCTGGTCAACGAGCTATGGGGCCGGTTTGAGCAGGCCCTGCTTCCACTGGACAGCGCCGGGAAGCTGGGCACGGTGCTTTTCCAGTTTCCGCCCTGGTTCTACCCCGGTAACGAGCAGAGAGACTACATCCTCTCCTGCAAGAAAAGGTTGCCCCAGTACCGCTTGGCCGTGGAGTTCCGCCACAACTCCTGGGTCAACGAGAAAAATCAGCAGCGGACAATGGATTTCCTGCGCCAGAATGACTTGCCCTTTGTCTGCGTCGATGAGCCGCAGGGCTTCAAGTCCAGTGTGCCACCGATCGTCGAGACGACCTCGGATATCGGCCTGGTAAGGTTCCACGGTAGAAACAGGGAGATGTGGGAGAAAAAGGGCATCAGCGTTGCCGAGCGCTTCAATTACCTCTATAGTGAAGATGAGCTTCGCGAATGGGTGCCGAGGATCAAGGAGCTTGCCGCCAAGACCAGACAGCTCCACGTCCTGTTCAATAATTGCTATGCGGATAAGGCGGTGGTCAACGTCCGCCAGATCGGCTACATGCTGGACTGAAGAACCCTGATGACCGAAGAGCAACCAACAGGAAGCGGCGAGGTTAAGTTCTTCACCATACCTGTGTATCGCCGTCGCCAGGCAGAGGTAGCGCCCCTGCGGCTGTCCCCCACCGCCGTCTCCACCTTCCGGCAGTGCCGCCAACTCTACAAGTTCCTCTACATAGACAAGCTGGGAGACAAATACTCCAAACCGAGACCCTACTACACCATGGCCAACCACGTCCATGCCACCCTGAAGGACTTCTTCAGCTTGTGGCCTCTGGAGCGAAGGACTCCGGAAGCCATGGAGGACCTCCTTCGCCAGAACTGGCGCCGCTACCAGATTGGGTTCAGGGACAAGAGGGACGAGCGAAGGTGGGCGGATAAGGCGCTGGCCCAGGTCCGAGCCTTCGTCCTGAACCATGATGTGAGCCGCCAGCCCCTGATGCTGGAAGAGCCAGTGGAAGCGCAGATAACCCCTGGACTTGTGCTCCGAGGCAGGATAGACAGGGTTGACCGGGAGGCGGACGGCTCTCTGCACATCATCGACTACAAAACGGGGAATGTGCCGCCAGAGGTGGACTGGATGCAGCTCGAACTCCATGCGCTGGCCCTGTCACGGCGTCTGCCCTGGCCCGTGCGCCGGCTATCTTATCTGTATCTGGGCCCTTCGGTCATGCAGAACGTTGAGCTGCCGTCAGGCAGGCTGGATGAGGTCCGCT
>JBGOXA010000102.1:0-6412 GCA_041478915.1 Dehalococcoidia bacterium | reverse complement strand
GTAAAATCCGCCAGTTCGCCTATGGTGATAGTCACCCCTTTCTCGCCTCCCCCGCCACCGCCGCAGCCCAGGAGAAACACAGCCACCAGCAACAGGCTCAAGAAACAAGCCACTCCCACCTTCCAACTGTTTTTCATCTCTTACCTCTCTTACTTCCTTTTAGCTTTGACGTGCGGTATGGGATAGCTGAGTCAGATTACATCGTTTGTCAACATGGTCAGCAGTCGCCACCCCGAATACCTCATCCACCCCATCCACTATATTAGCCCAACTGAGTAAGAAACATCTTAGGCAGCTAGGCTCTCCCTGTCAACCTCGCGAATTGACTTCGAATGTACGTGATCAGAACCTGACACAATGGGATGACAAAGGAACTCGTCATGCTTGGTAAGCACGATTCTCCTCTCACGATCAATCTGAGGCAGGGTTGAACGGCTGCTTTTCAAGCAACCTCAGTCTTCCTTGGGTTTTTTCTTGAAGAACTTATCGATATCCTCCAGGATCTTTTTCTTGTCTTCCTCGGTTATCGGTCCCGGCTTGGTTGGCTTAGCATAGGGCACGTGCTTTAGTTTGTCTAGTTGCTCCCTTAGCTGCTCTGGAAATCCCTTATACAATGTCTCAATCTCTTCTTCACTACGTTCAGCAAATGCAGCGATTCCCTCCATCGGGATGTTGAGTCCCAGAGCGGCGCTTAGCACCTCCAGTACCGACTTCGATGCCTTTGGATAGGGAAGGGGAAGTCCCTGAAGGTAAACCGGTATTTCACCCATGACACAGATGCCCTCTAGCCCTCTCTTCTTGGCCACGCCTAACAAAAGCCCGTTCAAACCGGTGATACTTCCCTGCCCACCTCTCCCCTCGATATCTGACATTATTACTGTGTTTTCGTAGCTTCTCACTTCAGCGATCAGCCCTTCACTATTCGGCACTGCCCAGACCTTTGATCTAGAGGTGTGATGGATTGGTGCCACGGCCGCTCCCGAAGTATAAACCCTTCGGCAGCCGAACTTTAAGGCCACATCTAAAACGAGGTTGGCCATCTGGTAGGCCTTTGTTCCTTCGGCATAGGCCCTGCCCCCCTCGGTAGGCTGTTCCTCCCCCATAAAGAACAACAGATCTCTTCCCTCGGTTCTCTTGAAATAGAATTTGCTGCTGGGAAACTCCAGGCCCTTCAGTTCCCCATCTCTGATCAAGACTTTACTGGGGTAGAAAAAGTCCCAGGCCTCTATCTCCCCTAGTTCCTCCGCCCTCACTATTCCCCTCAAAGTGTCGACAGCTATGATGCCAATGTTCCCGATTCCGGGCCAACTGGCGATCAAAACCGGCTTTTCCAGCTTCGGTTCTTTGTAAAGTCTGATTCCCATTACTTGGCCTCTTGCCTCAACCTTTCCATCGCCCTGGCAAACTCTTGGCCATATCGCTTTTCATGACTGGCCACAAATCTCTTCCATTCTGGGCTAATCTTAACCGCCTCGTCCACGGTCAATTGCGCCACCACTGTCGCCTGTCCCTGCTTCACCTGATGCATTCTTAGCTGCGGATTCCTCTCTACCTGCGCCTTCAGGTTACTGTAAGCTTTCTCCATCTCGTCTCTGTATTTTGTTTGCAGACCCTTAATTGAGTTCAGACTCTGTTCCAGCATGGCAGTCATGGCAGTATTCCGGTGTTCCTTAAGCGACTCTGTGGCCAAAACGCCATCTCTTCGCTTCTGGAATTCCGCTTCAGCGCTTCCCAGGCTGAGGGAGTCTATCAGCTTTACCTGGGCTTCTTTGAGCAGATAACCTTTGCCCTTGTCTTTGTAATCTTTCAATTCTCTCCACAAACCTTCCGCGCTGAGTTCACCTTTATAGAATCGCGACAGGAGAGAAGTCATCTCATCCAGGTCTTTCATCCTTTCCTTTTCTCCTGGAGTGACCTCACCAATTCTGGCCAGCTTCTCCCTCATTATCGGCGGAAGATTCGCTTCCCATTCTGACATGTTATCACTCCTGACGGTCCCCATTTGCCCCCGCTACTTTGGTGAATCCTGCGGGCCCTGGCTGCTCCGTCCTTGCCCTTCACTTTCACGCTCCCTGACCCAGCGCTTAATTTCGTCCAGGCCGGGCGGGGCAACATAGAACACCTGTATATCCACGGGAAATTGAATCTGGTGTCCTTCTCTCATCAACAAGATGCCTATCTCATCGCTTTTCAACGTTTCGTCTATCTGCCTCGCCATGTATTCGTTTCTCTTCTTCTGCGCCTCTAAGTAGAACTCGTAAACCGTGCTGATTGATTTCTGGCTTTGCAGGCCGACGGCTAAACATCTGCTCCAGTCCATAAACTCGGCCAGCAGTTCACCATCCTCAATTGGCTGAAGCTCGGCCCCTTTCCCCAACCTGGCTTTGGTAATTTGATAGCTGCCCTTGTTTAGCTCTTCAATGGCTTTGGTCCCATCTTCGCCGCCGACAGGTACTAATTCGTGATATACCTTGGTCACGCTACCGAGTTTCACTTCCAGGTTGGTCACCTGAGCCTCGACTTGGTCCCAGTACCTGTTGACTTTCTCCAATAGATCGGCCTGCGGTTCTCTGGGAAGGAAAACAAGGGGCACAAAAAACAGCTTTCTCCCCATCTTATAATCCT
Source organism: Dehalococcoidia bacterium (assembly GCA_041478915.1). GTDB lineage: Bacteria > Chloroflexota > Dehalococcoidia > UBA2247 > RBG-13-53-26 > VGOE01. The sequence goes on along the minus strand of JBGOXA010000102.1, from coordinate 3,787 downwards.
CAACCAGAGGCTTCTCTATTCTCCCCAGCTCTTCCGACATGCTCCTCCCTCGCTTCTATCCTCTATCATGGCCTGACGGCCAGCTACTTCTTGTAAAAGCCGTCAGTTTTGAGCTTTTCATACTGCTCAAGTCCTTCAGGAGTAGGCTCATAGCTGTATAGGGACAGTTTCCTCCCCGGTTGCCGCTTTATCAGCCCTGCGGAAAGCAGTGCCTTGAGTGCCGCCTCACCCAAATAGCCGACGAAGTGCAGCCGGTGGTCCGGTACTGGTTGACCAGTCCTCTGATATTCCAGACAAACGTCGCCCAAGAGGTGTGCTGGCTCTTCTTTCAAGCTTTTGACTACCTGCTTCATGACATCCGTATTCTCAACCAGGGCAGCAAAACTATCAATAGCGCCCAATTATGGTTCACTCCTTTTGTTTGATGACGTATGGTCATGCTGCCAGCACGGGATGCTGTCCAATAGCGGTAGCATCAGGCTGAAGACCCTTGCCCAAACCAGGCTCTTCCCCACCCGTTACTTATCCCCAGCCACCTCGATTCTATCACAAACTCCCGCTCCCAAGTAAATCCCGCCCATGAGAGCACTTAGCAACGGGCTTGAAAGGGGGTAGGAATGTAGGGATCGAGCTTCAGCTCGACCCGAAGAGAGCCAACGACCGGGGCATGAACAGAAAGAGACCCATGGCGGATAGACCTGAAGGTCTATCCCTACATAGGCATAGGTTGCTTGAGCAGCTAGCCGTAGCGCTTAAAAGGGGGCAACAATGATGCGAGAGAGCATCAGAGAATACACAGAGGCAGTGCGCGAGCGGTACCGCTGGGCTTTGTCGGTCGTCTGTTGCGCCCGTGGCATACACCTGGGAGGGCGTCAGGGGGGGTGGGCACAGCCCACCCTACTGTCTATCACAAACTCCCGTCCCTCGGTAAATCTCCGAATTGACTCGCAATAGATGTCACCGAAGGTGGTATCGTTGCCTCACAAAAAAGTGCTACTCAAAAGAGAGGAACGATGATGTGAGAGAGCACCGCTGAGTTAAGCGTGGTATAATGTCGCAGAGGATGTTGGCTTGTTAAGTCCAGCCAGACGGTGTTGGGGGAGGGCATTTAGTGGTTATCACGGACACTCTCCGGGTCCTCAAAAAGGCGGCCAGAGACGTTTATAAGGGACTATTGAAATATAGCGGCACAACGCTAATCCTGGATAGCGTCGAGGCAAGACAGCGTTGGCGAAGGAGTAGGAACCATTCTGCGGAGTCTTCCAATACCCAATCCAGTGCAGACCATCTCTCTAAGAGGTAGATAAAGAGGGTGTTCAGCAATTCACTATGTCATTGCGATCCTTCCGAAGGAAGGAGAAGCAATCCCTTGTAGTTCTCTTGAGATTGCCTCGTCGCTAACGCTCCTCGCAATGACAAATAAACAACCTCAGATAAACAGGCTCGAAAACAGAAGGAAAACTCCCCGATCATCCCACTGTAGCAGCTAATTGCCTGCTGAGCGCGATCGGTGCGGGCACACCAACAAGCGAGAGTGAGATTAGAGCGGTACAATGACGATATAGAGACTTGCCCCAATTCCCCCATTCGGAGGATGCTAGACGGCCTCTGCTCCAAGTCCCCTGCTGGGCTATTGTTTTGGCTGCTTTCCCTCCTTCTCGCTGTAGACCTCGTCCCCCAAAACCAGATCAAACTGCTGGCTTATAATGCCTCTGCGGCGGAGGGTAGCTGGCTTGCCATCGATGGTGAAAGACCTCTCTTTGGGTGGCCCGCCCCAGAAGCCTTGCCAGGAATCGACTACCGCCCCATCAAGCAAGACCTCACCATCTCCTTTAAACTTGATGTTGTATTCGACTACATGCTGTTTACCCTCAACCTCTACTCGCCAAAGTCTGTGATCCATCTTGAATAACACCTCCTTTCTTTGGACGTTTCATGCCGATACTGGTCCCCTTTCACCTTACGGCTTGCCCTGAGTATACTACCTTCCGTCTATAATCTAAAGTCCTTTGCGCCTTACTCACCTCCACATTCCGGATCGATAATAGACGAGCCTTGTTCACAGTCCAAGCTAGCACACTAACAGACAGACAGTGAATGTGAGCCAAAAGCGTCACATTTTTGTCCCATTTATAAACGTGTTACAATCGTCTGACAAGATTCGTTCCTATTCCAGACAGAAAGTCCGATAAGTAGCATCCCCACCCAACCCCTCCCCTCCACTCTGCTGTGTACCATGTATGATAACATTACTGCGGGGAAGTCAGGGCTACTTGACTTGCTGGGTAAGTCGACGTAGCCTTAGAATTGAACCGCCAGTAGAGCGCGGCGAAAATAATCGAAACCGCCAGGAAAGGAGTTGATCATGCACCACGAGATAACAAGGGCACTCTATGATGCTTTTCCCCTGGAACGCAAGGGTGATTTTTTCGAGGCCTACCTTTACCTGAAGTATACGGAGCACTTCGTTAAGCACGGCTTTCGCGCGTCAGGTCTTACTGCCAGGGAGCTTCCGGATTTGGACGAAGGCATCGAGGAAATGCTGCAGGCCCTTAATCAGCATATCGGTGATGCGGCGATGAGTGCCGACACCAGTCTCTACCATGGGAAAGTAATGAAGTTGCAGGATGCCATAAAGCTGGTTACGCAGAAAGAGGACGTGACTTTAAGTCCGCCGGAGCGTGTGGTGCCCTTCAAGTTAGCCAGAGACATAGTCTTACAAAACCCTCGTTCGATTGTGGTTGGAACGTGCCCTTGTCGGTCAGTGTCGCTGAAGTCGTGTCTTCCTCCACCCATGGAGGTTTGCCTCTTCTTCGGTGATCCCTGGGCTTCTTTCATGGATGAACAGAACCCCAAGTATCATAAGATTTCTCAAGAGGAAGCTGTGAAGGTACTCGAGTTTTGCCACGAAAAGGGCTTTGTCCACACCGCCTATTTCGAGCACGCGGCGGGGTACAGGTTGGATGCTCTCTGTAACTGCTGCAGTTGCTGTTGTACAGGGATCAAGATGTGGAACCTGATGGAGGGGGCTCTCCCTCTTCTTGCCCCTTCAGGCTATGTTTCTGAGGTAAGCGACGAGTGCAACGGATGTGGGAGTTGCGCGGAAAACACCTGTCACTTCCAGGCCATTAGCCTGGATGAAGACGGTCAGAAGGCTGTTATCAACCTCCAAAAGTGTATGGGTTGTGGGGTTTGTGTGGACGTGTGCCCGGTAGGAGCCGTCAGTCTTAGAAGGGAACCATCCAAAGGCGACCCCCTGGATATTGAGGAATTGAAGAAGATCCAGGCTGCCTGACCTGGTGGGAGATGGCGCCTGCCAGGCCCTAGTACGGTAGAATAGCATTGGTTGGCTCAGCTAGGCCAAGGCAGGATGGGTCGATATTTAACGGGGCAGAGGTATGTTGGCTATGAAAGAACAGAGAATCGCGTACATTGACCTATCTGCAGGAGAGATCAGTAAAGCGCCGATTCCAGAGAGGATGCGAAGGATGTACCTCGGCGGCAGAGGCATAGATGCCTATCTCCTGTACAATCACATTCCGCCTGGCATCGACCCTCTGGGTCCTGAGAATGTTCTGGTTGTCAGCGCTGGCCTTCTCGGAGGCACCCCTGCCCCGTCGAGCGGGAGGTGCAACGTCGGGGCCAAGTCCCCGCTGACTAATCTGCTGGGCAGCACTAACATGGGAGGTTTCTTTGCCCCCGAGCTCAGGTTTGCTGGCTTCGACCATCTGGTCATCAAGGGAAAAGCTGAGAAACCCGTTTATCTTTGGATACACGATGGCGAGAT
>JBGOXA010000313.1:0-2804 GCA_041478915.1 Dehalococcoidia bacterium | reverse complement strand
GTTGATATTCGTTACCGGTCCCCTGTGCGGGCTTCCGGTAATTGCTGGCTCGCGGTGGCAGGTTTGTGGCAAATCCCCTTCCACCCCGGAACAGTTCTCCTACTGTAACTTAGGGGGCAGATGGGGAGCTGAGCTGAAGTTTGCCGGTTATGATGGCATCGTGGTTCAAGGTAAATCGGAGAAGCCAGCCTACCTTTTCCTCCATGATGAAACCGCTGAATTAAGGGATGCCTCAACTCTGTGGGGCAAGGGCTCCATTCAGACCAGGGAGACCCTCAAAAGCCAACTGGGAAGCTCAGCCAGGGTGGTAGCTATTGGTCCTGCTGGTGAGAACATGGTTACCATGGCTTCGCTCCTGGCCGACAATGATGCTGCTGGTGCGGGAGGCTTGGGGGCAACTATGGGTGCCAAGAAGCTTAAGGCCGTGGTGGTAAAGGGCAGCGGGAAGAGAGTGAAGATAGCCCAGCCGCAGAGATTGAAAGAGCTCATGGCCTACTATCGTGAAGTGGGGAGAGGCCAGTGGGAATACATGAGTCGGTGGGTGAGAGATCCACATCATGAATTCAAACTGGTACCAGGCCCTGAAATGAAAAGGGACCCTTGCTATGGCTGTCTTGGCCGCTGCCCCAGAAAGATCTACCAGGCGGCGGATGGCCAGAAGGGGAAATTCTTCTGTGGCGCAGCTATGTTTTATCAGCCCTGGTCTGACAGATACTATGGGGACTGGAACGATAACCCCAACGACGTCCCTTTTTATGCCACCAAGCTTTGCGATAACTATGGGATTGACATTTTCGCCATAGACTTGATGCTTAGCTGGCTCCATGGGTGCTATAAAGCTGGCATCCTCACTGATGAGAATACTGGCATCCCTATATCGAAAATTGGAAGTCTGGAGTTCATTGAGACTCTGGTGAGGAAGATCGCTCTCCGGGATGGCTTTGGGGAATTGCTGGCTCAAGGAATGCTCAAAGCTGCCGATTCGCTGGGGCCGGGGGCAAAAGAGCAAGCTGAACTTGCTGGCTACCAGTCCGAGCCTGGACTATATCCCTGGTATGGACCGAAACTGTACGTGACCAACGCCTTTCCATATGCTATGGAGCCGAGATTACCTATGCAACACCTTCATGAAGTGAGTTTCCTTCTAGCCAAATGGGCAGCCACGACTTGCGGTCTGCCGGGCTATGTTACCACCGATGTGTTTCGCGCCATTGCCAGGAGATTCTGGGGGAGCGAGTTGGCAGCCGATTTCTCTACCCTGGAGGGGAAAGCCCTGGCAGCAAAGATGATTCAGGACCGGCAGTACGCTAAGGAATGCCTTATTCTTTGTGATTTTCTATGGCCCCTGACAGACCTGGAACATACCGAGGACCATGTGGGCGACCCCACCCTGGAAAGCAAGTTGCTATCTGCCGTTACCGGGAAGGAGGTAGATGAAGGGGGACTTTACAAGATAGGTGAAAGGGTGTTTAATCTGCAAAGGGCCATACTTGTCAGGGAAGGTCACCGGGGGAGAGATTTCGATAAGTTACCCAATTCATGTCATACTCTGCCCTTAGAATACGACCATGCCAACCCTGAATGTCTGGTTCCAGGGAAGGACGGGGAGGTCATATCGCTAAAGGGCGCGGTAGTCGATAGAGGAGCCTTCGAGAAGGCGAAAGAAGAATACTACCAGTTCAGGAGATGGGATGTCGCAACTGGCCTTCAAACCAGGGCGAACCTCGAAGAGCTGGAGCTAGATGAGGTAGCCCGTGACCTGGAGCGGAGAGGGCTTATAGCTTCCCCTCGTCAGTCTCAAGGCGATACACAGAGGCCGCATCCGTCTTACCAAACTCCTTCAACGAGAAGACGTCTGTGATACGGTAATGGTCAGTTGGTTGACCACAAGTGGTATATTAAAGAGTAGCCTAGCCAAGCAAGGGAGTTCTGTCTTGGGAGTAGAAAGGAGGGAAAGACATGAACCACTATTGGAGAAAGGCATTAGCATCTTTTTTGGTTTTGGTCCTGATAGCTGCGTTTTGCTTAAGCTGCGGCGGGGGAGGTCAGCCAGGGGTGGTGACTATCAAAATAGGAGAGATCACAGACTTTACGGGACCAGGCTCGCCAGCGGTTATCACCCTTCATTACTGCCTGCAGGACATGGTCAGGTATTACAATGATGAAGGCCTAATCCCTGGGGTGAAGCTGGAAATAGTCAGCTGGGATACCAGGTACGATGCTTCCAGGGACATACCGGGCTATGAATGGGCTAAAGGTAAGGGAGCAAAGATAATCGTTGTCATCCTGCCCCAAACTGGCCCGATGTTGATGCCGTTCGCAGCCAGAGACAAGATTCCTTTGGCTGCCCTGAGCTGCCACAGGGATACACTCAATCCCCCGGGGTGGGTATTCAACATGTCGAATTCCTCAGATATGAATGTGAAGACCCTACTGAAATGGATCAGCGAAGAACACTGGGACTACAGCAAAGGGACCCCCAAGCTTGGCCTGGTGGGTTGGCAGGAGAACATGATAGTAGTGCTAAACGATGTGATGAAGGACTATGCCGAGGAGAACCCGAACAAGTTCGATTACCTTGGTGCCCGTATTGTTCCCTTTGGCCAAGTAGGATGGGCTGGTGAAGTGGAGGCCTTGAAAGACTGCGATTACGTAGCTGCGATCGGTTTTCCCATGGGCAATATCATTAAGGAATTCCATCAGAGGGGTTACAGACCGACGTTTATCGATCCCAGCACAGGGGCAGCCTCCTACCGAGGTTTCATGGTGGACATGCTAGGCTATGAAGGTCTCGATGGCACCCT
>JBGOXA010000148.1:0-5200 GCA_041478915.1 Dehalococcoidia bacterium | reverse complement strand
CACATTTTCGTGGCTTGCCCTGCCGGCGATGACTATCTTACCGCCATTTGGTGAATACTTGATAGCATTGTCAACCAGGTTGGCTAGCACCTCCTCGATCAACTGTGGGTCGGCGTAGGGTGCTGGCAAGTCCTGTTCAAAGTCCATTTCGAAGGTATGGATACTGGTCAGAGGCTGAAACCGGCGCACCACCTTACTGGCCAGGGCCGGGAGTTGCAGCGCCTCCTTTCGCAGGGTTAGCGTCCCAGTCTCGATACGGGAGGCGAGCAGGAGCCTGTTCACCAGCTTGCTGAGGCGGTCACATTCCTCTTCGACTACCCGGAGGCCTTCGTGCACTATTTCGTTATTCCAGTTGCCGTCGCTCCGGGCCAGGGTGCTGGTATAGCCCTTGATGATGGAAAGCGGCGTTTGCAGCTCATGGCCCAGCATTGACAGGAAGGTTGACCTGAGGTTCTCGATCTCGCGAAGCCGAGAGATGTCCCGAACATTGATCACAGCGTACGCCGGCTGCCGTCTCTCCGGGGAGCAAACGATGGAGTACAGCATGGCTACGTCTATGTCCTGCCCGTCCGCCGACTGAAGCGTTCCCTGTGCTTCAAGGGTCGAAAGGTGCCCTTCGAAGGGCATGAGCATGGGGCATTTCCTGTTGCAGAACGACTTTCCATCCCATTCGTGCAGGTTCAATATCTTGGAACACAGTTGGCCCAGTGCGGCTTCTCTGGAATAGCCAGTGAGCCTTTCCATAGCCGCGTTGAAGCCCACGATTCTACGTTGAGCATCTATGCTCATAATGCCTTCGCCGCTGCCTTCCAGCATAGACTCCATTCTCCGATTCTCTTCGTAGAGGAGATGGGCTAACCTGGCATTGTGGATTGCGAGGGCAGCCTGGCGGGCGAAGGCAGCCAGGGTAGGCTGATCCAGTCCAGTGAAAGGGACTGCTTTGGATTCACGTAGCACGCAGATCAGCCCCACCGAGGTCTTACCAATCTGGAGGGGCAAGGCAATTACGGGATTCAGGGCAACCCCTCTGTCAGAGGAAGGTAAAGGAGGATGATGACGAAGCTCGGAAAGCAGATTGAAGCTCTGCTTGCTACCGGCGAGATCGGGCAAAGCCTCATCGAGCAATGGGCGCAGCCGGTCGAGTGCTTTGGCATCCAATCTATAGGAATCGGTGACAACAAAGCAGCGTTCCGCTTCAATCCAGGAGGCCACTACTCCGGCGCTGCCAGCCAGCGCTTCCACAGCGTCCTTCAGGATCATCCTCAGCGTAGCCTGAACATCTACCTCTGCTGGCGTTATCCTGGGAATCTCCATACGTTAACTCTCTTGCCCGGAGATCGTTTATCAACGTGTTCGTCCTTCCGCAAGGAAGGAAAGAATCTCAGAGATTCTTCGTCGTCCTTCTGCGAAGGACTCCTCAGAATGACATTGATAAACAATCTCTTGCCCATGCTGTGACCGAACGTAAACTCGGAATTTCTAACGAAATTCTAATACTTTACTAGCGTTATTCTAACATAGACGTGTTTATACTTTAACTTGCCAAGATTGCTGCCGGAAGATGGACAAGCAACACCAGTTGGCGCTGTCCTCTTGAAAGTAGGCAGGGGATCACTGGCAAAGAACATAAGGAAAAGGAGGAACACATGGCAACCAAGGCTAAGGCGCTGGCTAAGCTACAGCCTCTTGGAGACCGGGTGGTAATCCGGCCGACCGAGAGGGAAAAGATGACCAAGGGAGGCATTGTGCTGCCGGACACGGCGAAGGAGAAGCCGCAGGAAGGTGAGGTAGTTGCTGTCGGCCCGGGTAAGCTCTCCGAAGAGGGGAACAGGATAGCAATGGAGGTGAAGGTGGGGGACAGGGTGATTTATGCAAGGTACGCTGGCACGGAGATTAAGGTTGATGACGAGGAATTGATAATCGCCCGTGAAAGCGACATTCTAGCCAAGAAAAGTTAAAAAGGAGGAGGAAAGTGGCAAAACAGATAATCTTTGGTGAAGAAGCCAGAAGAAGCCTGAAAAGAGGGGTAGACATTCTGGCTAATGCAGTTAGGCCGACCCTGGGGCCGAAAGGTCGCCCGGTGGCTCTGGACAAGAAGTGGGGCCCACCGACGATCATCAATGATGGTGTTACCATTGCTAAGGAAATAGAGCTTCCTGACCCCTTCGAGAATATGGGTGCTCAATTACTGAAGCAGGCTTCCGCTAAGACTAACGACAAGTGTGGTGATGGGACGACTACGTCCACCCTTTTGGCTCAGGCGATGGTTGCCGGCGGCTTCAAGAACATAACCGCTGGGTCAGATGCTATGGCCATCAAGCGGGGCGTAGAAAAAGCGGTCGGTATCCTGGTTGAGGAGCTCAAGAAGAGGGCTATCTCTGTAGCCGGTAAGCAACAAATTGCTCAGGTGGCTACTATCTCGGCGGTCGATGCTCAAATCGGAGACCTGATTGCCGATGTGATGGAGAAGGTGGGGAAGGACGGGGTTATCACGGTAGAGGAATCGAAGGGGCTGCAATTCGAGACAGAGTATGTTGAGGGCATGAAGTTTGACCGTGGCTACATCAGTCCTTACTTTGTGACGAACCCGGAGCGAATGGAGACGGTAATCGAAGATCCCTACATCCTTCTGACTGACAAGAAGATCTCGGCCATTGCTGATATTCTGCCAGCCCTGGAAAAGATACTTCAGGTGAGCAAGAACCTGGTGATCATTGCTGAGGATATAGACGGGGAAGCGCTGGCTACCCTGGTGGTCAACAAGCTCAGGGGCACACTGAATTGCCTGGCGGTTAAAGCGCCTGGCTTTGGCGATCGGCGCAAGGCCATGCTGGAGGATATGGCCGTCCTCACCGGCGGGGCAGTTATCTCTGAGGAGGTGGGCAGGAAGCTTGACTCGGCCACAGTAGCTGACCTAGGTCGAGCCCGCAAGCTGGTAGCCGACAAGGACAACACCACTATTGTGGAAGGCAAGGGCAGCGAGGCCGATATTCAAGCGAGGATGAAGCAAATAAAGGCCCAGATAGAGGAGACCACCTCCGACTTCGACAAGGAGAAGCTTCAGGAGCGGCTGGCGAAGCTGGCTGGTGGAGTAGCGGTGATAAAGGTAGGGGCAGCCACAGAGACGGAGCTTAAAGAGAAGAAGCACCGGGTGGAAGACGCTCTTTCGGCTACCAGGGCTGCCGTAGAGGAAGGGATCCTTCCTGGTGGCGGGGTAGCTTTGCTTAATGCTGCTGCTGCCCTGGCTCCGTATCTGAAGGACGGTGACGAGGCTGTTGGGGTGAAAGTTGTGAAAGAGGCCATAGAGGAGCCAATCCGGTGGATTGCCATCAACGCCGGGGCAGAAGGCTCGGTGGTAGTGGAGCAGGTTAAGAAGAGCAAACCCGGAGTTGGCTATGATGCTGCCAGGGGTGACTTTGTGGATATGGTGGAAAGAGGCGTTGTTGACCCGGCGAAGGTGGTGCGGACAGCCCTGGAGAATGCCGCTAGCGTGGCCATAATGATATTGACCACTGAGGCACTGGTGACCGACATTCCAGAGAAGGAGAAGTCTGCTGCTCCGTCGCCCATGCCGGAGTACTAGAGCGGCAAGGTAGTTGACGCCGTGAGATTAAGATTGAAAAGCTGTCCCAGATGCGGAGGCGATCTTCGGGTAGATCGAGACTGGGAGGAGTGGTACGAGCAGTGTATCCAGTGCGGGTACCTGAGCTTTCCGGAAAGTGTGGCTACGCCTGGTAGCCACCTCTCCAGAAAGGTGAAAGAATCGCCGGTCTGCTTTGATGGTCTTGACCATGGCGTCACGGAAGAGGTGGATGAACCAGCGGAAGCCCTGCGTGGGAAGGGGTTGGGCAGCAACTAATGGGAAGGCGCTGGGGGAAGGTATTGCTTTATACCCAAATCAATTAAAGCAATTAAGGGAGGAGGTGGGCCATGACCATGATGCGCTGGGATTCCTTCAGAGAAATGATGAGCCTGAGGCAGGCCATGGACCGGCTGTTCGAAGACAGCTTCGTCCGACGGCCGCACTGGTGGCCTGCCTTACCAGAAGGCGCTTTGCCCCTAAGCCTGGAGATGTATCAGACTGCCAACGATATGGTGGTCAAAACGGCTGTCCCTGGGGCCAAGCCTGAGGAGGTTAGACATCTCCATCACCGGCGATACCCTCACCATCAAGGGGGAGCGCAAGGAGGAGAAAGAGGTCAAAGAGGCGGACTATTTCCTCAAGGAACATGTCTACGGCTCCTATAGCCGCACGGTAACTATCCCCGTCCCGGTCCAGGCGGACAAGGCAGAGGCAGCCTTTGAAAACGGCATCCTCACTCTCACCTTACCCAAGAAAGAGGAGGCAAAGCCAAAGCAGGTAAAAATCAAACCCAAGGCGATAATCGAAGGTGCCAAGGGTGCCAAGAAAACCAAGAACTAGACACCTGGGACGCTTCCCCCAGCGTCGAGCATTGAGGATAATGACCGAAGTGTTAAGGGGGCCAGGGATCGTCGGGTGACAAGGACACTTTGCTGCCTCACGATGTGACCGGAGAACCTTCACTCAGTGCCCTGAGCTTGGTCTCATCGAGGATGGTGATCTTCCCCCGACTAGAGCGGATGATGCCGCTGTCCCTCAGACGGATCATCACCCGGATGGCGGTCTCCGTGGTGGTTCCACTCATGTCGGCAATCTCCTGGCGGGTGAAGGGCAGGGTTGGCCCCAGCTTGGAGTGGAGCATCAGCAGGATGCCAGCCAGGCGCTGCTCTACCCGCTCCCCAGCCAGATCGCGCAGCCGGTTATGGGCCTCCCTCAGGCGTTTTCCGAGGATATTTATCACTTTAAGTGACACCGGGGGGTTCTGGCTGAGGAAGGAAAGAAAGTCCTCCCTCCTGACGCCGAGGGCGCAAGTCTCCTCTGCGGCCTGAGCTGAGGCCGGGTAAGGCGCGCTATCAAAGACAGCGACCTCGCCGAATACTTCCCCTGGGCCGAAGACAGCGATAAGGAACTCCTTCCCCAACGACGAGTGCTTCAGCATTTTTATTTTCCCACGCTCGACAAAGTAGAACCATTCAGGCAGGTCTCCCTCCCAGAAGACGAATTCCCCAGGGGCGAAACAGCGCTCGACAGCCAGCTTGGCCAGCCCCAGTAGCTCTTCCTTCCGCAGGGCAGACAGCAGAAGCGACTGCTTCAAGAGGTCGACTTTCTGGTCGATAT
>JBGOXA010000123.1:0-5696 GCA_041478915.1 Dehalococcoidia bacterium | reverse complement strand
GCAAGCACCAGGAAGAATAAAGAATCAAGATCATCACCGTAAATGAGGCGGTATCGCCCCAAACGCTCATCGGCCATCTCTTTCCAGAAGCGCATGGACTCTCCCTCATCCCCCGGTTTGACCTGGAGCAGCTGAGCGAGGCTCGGCACTTTGTCTTTGAACATCCTTCCCAGCAAGGCGCAAGACTCGTAGAGGACCGCTAATATGGCCATATAATGCCCAGCCTGGACGTACTGCCCTCCGTACAACCGTTTATAAGCGACGGACTGGATCGGACTAATCGCCATGTAAACCTGTAGTGAGCGAACCGTCTCGGACTTAGCTCTCATCAGTCCTCACTTTGGGAGATCCAGAGCCAATCTGGGACACAGGACGATCAGCATGAGAACCAATGGTAACCATCTTAACCGGGATTTCCAATATCAACTCGTAGTGAGGTGATCTTCGTCCCCCTTTGGTCATGGCACTGATGATATGCCCCTTGTATCCGACAGTCAAGCCTGCACACAAGGAGGCTCTGAGGAATAGTAGACTAACTAGGAGAGGATGGAGGGCAGCCCGAAGTTCTTCAAGGCCCTAGTGGGGTGAGAGGTCTTTATGAAATCCAAGGCGTCTTCTCCATCAGCGAGGCCCACCACCGACATTGCTCCAGTCTTCTGGTAAACAGGCCCAAACCAGGGCGACTCTACCTATAGGCATCTGAGCTTCCCTTCGGGGTACCCAGCAATATAATGGGCAAGATGTAACCTGGCAAAACAGGTCAGTTTGGCTTTTCAGCCCGATAAGAGGCTAGTTCTACCCCACTCTCACCTCGGCCTCAGGATGCTCTTCCTCCTTCAACTCGCGGCTTTCCGCGAAGGCCAGGGCTACTGTGAGGGGGCCGAGCCGGCCTACAAACATGGTAAAGACCAGGAGGAATTGCCCCGCCGCTGAAAGGGACGAGGTTATGCCAGTGCTGAAGCCCACCGTGCCAAAGGCCGAAACCGTTTCAAAAGAGAGGTCGCGGAAGGGTATGCCATCGTCCGTGGCACTTAAAATGAGGGCTATCACCAAAACCAGAGCCAAGGCAAAGAAGACCACCGCCACCGCTTTGTGGATCTGGGTTTCGGGGATGCGCTGACGGGCAAAGTCCACATGGCGCCGCCCCCGGATGTAGGACAGGGCGGTGAGCCAAAGGACAGAGAACGTGGTCACCTTGATTCCCCCAGCCGTAGAGCCTGACACACCACCAATGAACATCAGGATCATGATGATAAACAAGACTCGCAGCCCGAGAGCTCCCATCTCCACAGATGCATATCCTGTCGTGCGAGCCGTCACCGAAGTGAAGAACGAATTCATCAGTTTGCCTGGCGTGCCCAGGGGACCAAGGGTGTCGGGATTATGGAGTTCCATGAGGAAAATGAGCAGAGTTCCGATTACAACCAGACCCAGGGTCGTAGCCAGGGCCAGTTTGGCATCCAGATTGAGCTGCCTCCCCCTCATCAGCCCCAACAGCCCGATAATCACCGGCGCACTAAGGGCCCCCACAAAGGAGAGCCCGGCCACCACGGAAAGCACCTGGGCATTACTGGCATAGTTAGCCAAACTGTTTCCAGCACCGACGGTATCGAAGCCAGCATTATTGAAAGCCGATATGGCATGGAAGGTGGCGGTCCACCAGGGATGACCTGATGTGCCTTCTCCCTTCAAGAGGAAGGCCAGCAAGAGAATCCCCGCCACTTCCATCACGAAGGTAATGCCCAGCGTCCAGCGGATAAGCTGACCGAAATCGCTGACATTGTTGGTTCCCAGAGCATCGGCAACTCGGAAATCGCGGAACAGTACACGGCGCCCAGCCATCAGCAGCAGGAAAGAGGTAACAGTCATGAAGCCCAACCCGCCTAACTGGATAAGGATTAGAATAACCGTCTGGCCAAAACCGCTCCAGTAGGTACCGGTCTCCACTGTCACCAGACCGGTATCGGTGACCGCCGAGGTAGCATTGAAGAGGGCGGTGCGGGGGTTAGTCCATTCGCCCAAGGCGCTGGCTTGGGGCAACATGAGAAGCACGAAGCCCAGCAGGATCAGCAGGGCGAAGGCCAAAGTCAGAGCAACGAAGATGTTTATCCCGTGTGGGGTGACAAATCCAACCGTCCGCCTGATGATCTCGTCTGGCCGCGATAGCTGGCGCTGGCCGTCACCATCTGCTGAAAAGAGAGGCTTGTCGTTCACTATCCTACGTGTGATCTCCCATTTCAATCGGTGGTGAGGCTAATCTCGCGCTTCGTTTCGCTAACTTGCTGAGGCATTGTCACACTCACGCAAAGCACCTCTTTTGAAACCTGGGCAGCGGCTGGACTTAATGTTTGATGACAGCTTCGCGGAAGATATTCCAGAGAGGGACGTACTTTTGCTCTGGGTTAAAGTCGTAGTTCCTTAGAGCCCAGATGTTAACCAGACCCTGTATCATGCCAAATAGAAGCGTTGCGGCTGCTTCCAAATCAATATCTTCTCTCACATCTCCAGCCTTGACCCCTTCAGACAGGATATTTCTAAGACGACTTATGTATTTATCTATAGTATCTGCTACCTTTTTATTCAGCTTCTTGTCTCCTAGACTGGTAATCTCAGCGATAACCTGGAAAGAGACGCCCCGCCTCTTTTCAATGGCCGAGAGATGGCTTCTGAGTATGCTGTCTAAAACCTCCAGCGTGTTATGGCCGCCGGAGCCAGCTTTAGTCGCGATATCTCGTAGCAAATTATCCTCGACATAGTCCACCAGCAGAGATAATATATCCTTCTTACTTCTGAAGTGGCGATAGATGGCAGCTTCGGAGATGCCTACTTCCTTGGCAATTCTGCCCACGGTCACGTGCTCACTGCCATACCTGATTAGCAGTTTTCTGGCAGCATTTATTATCTGCCTCTGCCTCACCACCGTGCTTCGGTGTTGAGTAACCATATCTTTGCGTCTGCCAGCCATCCGGAGAATGCCCCTTTCGAGCTATGGCGTTATGTGAAGCATCTTACCACAAAATAGCCCCAAACAAAAAAACTGCCTTGGTCATCGTTATTCGCAACTTTCTTTAGCGAACAATAAAATACAGGACGATAACCAGCAAAAACATGGCCGGGGCAATGCTAAGCCAGCGCTTCAGGTCGGAACGCACATACCGATAGTGATCAGCCAGTTGATCCTCGGTGATCCGCGATTTGGGCACTGGTGTTTGCCTAGATGGGAGGGATAAGGACTGTGGAAGTGGACCAATTGTCCTTGCACCCAGATCTTTGGGGCCGCTCTGTGCTTTACGCTTGGCTCTGCTTTTTCGCGATTTTCGGGGTCTGCTCTTGCTTGGCATTAAAGATCTAACCTCCTACCTTTTCCATGTACTTAGGAGCCACGTGGTCTAGTGTAGTGTCCTCGTAATAACCATACAATATGTCATTCCGTGCTTGACACGGAATCTACCATACGTACCTTCTGGATTCCTGCTTTCGCAGGAATGACACGGGTAGCTTTATTGTTAAGTCTTTTCAGAGACACTACACTAGCAGGCTTTATGCCGCTTTCCGTACCAGATAGACTTCGTCTGACCTGTAATGTAGCCTTCGAAAAGTACCAAGTCGGGGTGTTGATCGAAAGCCTCCCAGCCAGTAACCACCACTCCTTTTTGCTCCACAGCCTTCAGGCTGAACACACGGATAATGGTCACGGGTCCTGCACCATTTAGTGTTCCCTCAAGCTTCACACATCTCAAATCTCTTACAAGCGTATCCACATCAACGTTGTGAGCATAAAGCAAGTGTCCGCAGAGTCTGCCGTAAATCTCCTTGATCACCTTGCTCCTGAAAACGTCTAAGTTATATGTCAGTGGCCGACAACTAATGTGAGCGATCAATTACTTATATCTTAAAGTTTGTCTCCAATGTTTGTCAACAGACCGAAAATTCTTTGTCAAAGCGCGCCGAAGTACGCAACGTTAGAATGAAAGCAGGGGATATCGTCTGGATGGGGAAAGTGCGCCGCAGTAGAAGCCAATCAATCTGGACTTCCTTGAAGAATCGCTAGTTGCTTGAAGCGGTTGACCGTCATCATGAGAAGGGATTTAAGATATGGCCTGAGAATGCTTGACACGCTTGTAGTGTAAGTAGCTGATTACTTACATGCCGCCGCTCGATTGCTTGGGTCTCAATAGATTGTTGGCGCCGGGGGCTAGTGGCATGATGGCAGGCGGGAGTTGACTATAAGCGTCTTGCGGTACTAAACTCGTCACCGATGTCTGGGATAAGTTGATACTCTGTACAGGGGGGTAAGCGAAAGCTGAGAACCCCCCCTTTTTTGCAACCTGAGGAGGGTACTTGATGGATTACATGTTCATAGCGGCTATAGCTGGGGTACTGGGACTGGCCTTTGCCCTGTTTGCCGTGTTCTACGTCCTGAAGCAGGGCGAGGGAACGCAGCGCCTGAAGGAGATATCCCTGGCTATCAAGGAAGGTGCCCTGGCCTTCCTGCACCGGGAGTATCAGATACTGGCCGTATTCGTAGTAGTGGTCACCGTCATCCTGGCCGTCATTCCTGACCTGGGATGGCAAGTAGCGATGGCCTTCCTCTTCGGTGCTCTCTGCTCCATGGGAGCCGGCTATGCTGGTATGAGCATGGCTATCAGGTCGAACGCCAGGACGGCAGCCGCTGCCCAGAAGAGCCTGAACCAGGGCTTGAGGGTCTCCTTCCGGGCCGGCGCCGTGATGGGGATGACCGTGGTCGGCGTGGGTATAATCGGCCTGACTGTGCTGTACTACGCCTTTCACACCCTCGACCCCGACGAGTTTGTCAAAATCATCCCTGCCTACGGATTCGGCGCGTCAGCCGTAGCCCTCTTCGCCAGGGTGGGCGGTGGCATCTACACCAAGGCGGCCGATACCGGAGCCGACCTGGTAGGTAAAGTGGAAAAGAATATCCCCGAGGACGACCCCCGAAATGCGGCAGTAATTGCCGATTTCGTCGGCGATAACGTCGGGGACGTGGCTGGGATGGGGGCCGACCTGTTCGAATCCTACGTGGAGTCGATCATAGCTACTATGGCGCTGTACACGGTAGCCGTCCCCTTGCTGGCCAAGGACAACGCCACTGCCTGGCTACTGCCCATGATGGTGGCTGCTGGTGGCATCGTTGCCTCAGTCCTGGGAGCTTTGTTGGTCAGGGTAGGGGAGATACCGAAGATGGAAGCACTGCTGGCCGCCCTTCGCCGTGGCACCTTTGCCGCCTCCATCCTTACTGCCGTTTTCGCCTTCCTGGTGGTCCACTTCCTGGCCGAGAGCCTGGACCCCTTCTGGGCCGTTCTTGCCGGCCTGGTCTCCGGGGTCCTTATCGGTGAAAGCACTAACTACTTCACCTCGTATGCTCATGGACCGACGAAGTCTATCTCTCAGTCCTCCACTTCGGGAACAGGGGCAAACATAGTCAGCGGTTTCGCCAACGGTCTGCTGAGCATTTTGCCTCCCTTTATCTTTGTCGTGGCGGCACTGCTCATTGCCAATCATTTCGCTGGCTTCTACGGCGTGGCTATTGCTGGCATCGGCATGTTGTCTACCCTGGGAATCACCCTGGCCACCGATGCCTACGGCCCCGTGGCGGACAACGCCGGTGGGATCGTGGAGATGTCAGACCTGCCCCATGAGATCAGGGAGAGAACGGATGCCCTCGATTCCCTGGG
>JBGOXA010000016.1:0-13010 GCA_041478915.1 Dehalococcoidia bacterium | reverse complement strand
CCTCCTCCCCCATCACCCGCAGCTCAGACAAACCCAGAGCCTGCCCTGAGCGAAGCCGAAGGGGCAATGGTGATACAATCGTCTTGTCCTTCGATTGAAGGACTGCACCTCCTTCGCTTTGAGTCCTGATTTTTCCCAAAGCTACAGAGGTCAGCGGGTGTTTTGCAACTACTGGCCCCTCTTTCACAGTTAACAGTGTAGAGCCGCCTTTTCCCGCTGCTTGACATGGGATTCGGACAATGCCCATAATGATGCCTGACGCATGCGCATTGGGCTGCTAGCAGATACGCACATTCCCGAAGTGACAGATAGACTGCCTCCTCAAATAGCAGAGGTCTTTGAGGGCGTTGATCTTATTCTGCACGCTGGGGATATCTATCTCCCCTCAGTTCTGGACGAATTGGAGCGCATAGCGCCGGTGCTGGCTGCCAAAGGCGATGATGACCCGAAAGACGCACTACTAGATAGGCGCGTGAAGTGGAAACATGTCCTGAAGCTAGAGGGACAGACGCTATGGCTCATCCATGAGATGCCGTATGCTCGCATGTTGATGCCCTGGCACCAAGTGAACCTGCCCAGCAAGGGGGACGATGGCATCCCAAACATCGTGGTCTTCGGTCACGATCACTCCACTATCGTGCAACGGCATAACAGTGTGCTGTTTATAAACCCTGGCAGTCCCACTTTTCTCAACTATCACAATGAGCCGGGCACTGTTGCCTTGCTGGACATCCGCTCGGGCGAGGCCCACGTTGATATCCTGCAACTATAGCTAAGACCATCTCAACCAAGTGGCTAGCTACCACACCTCACCTTGATGATCCACATTAATATAACTGCCTAATCACTAGCGCGTTCCCGCGCCTCAGAATATCTTGTCGGCTTACTGCTCCAGACTTTCAATGTGCTTAACGAAGTCGTCCACGGTTACAAACTTCTTCATCTTATCAATGTCGACCTCAACATCGAAGGTGCTCTCCACAGCGACGATGATCTGCACCCAATGCAAGGAATCAGCTTTCAGGTCCTTCAGAAGCATGGCAGGAGTAATATGCTGCTTGTTGCAGTGTGTAACCCTGGCCAGTATTTTCTTCACTTCATCAAACACAGACATTCTAATCTCCCATAGACATTCGAGATCGTCCGGTGAATCGATTACGCCTCCAACATATTCCGGAAGCTAACCGCCTTGCGAATTACTTTTCGTTATTATTCAAGGCAACCTTCTGTGCCCTCTGTAGCTCGCTCCTCAGCGCGGGAATGAAATCGCTTTCCACAGCCAGCTTGGCCTCCTTAATCACGGCAGCAATCTGGTCAGCACGGCTACTACCATGAGCAACAAAGGCCACCCCGTCTATTCCCCATATGGGCCCACCACCTGCTGCCACTGCTGGGCTGACCATCCTCATTAGCTCAGAAACAATCCTGGTCACTTCCGATGCTGGGAGCTTGTCGTTTAGCTGCTGGGCAAGCCACTGGCTGATACTTTTGCCCAGGCCCTCAGAAAACTTGAGCAATATGTTGCCTACGAAACCATCGCAGACAATCACATTGGCCTTTCCCAGGGGGATGTCCATCCCTTCTACGTTGCCGATGAAATTCAGGCCACTCTCCTTGAGCAAGGAGTAAGCCTCCTTCACTACTTCATTACCTTTTCCTTCTTCGCTACCGACGTTGAGGAGCCCAACCGTAGGCTCATCGACGCCGAGAAACTTCTTGACAAAGACACTGCCCGTCACGGCGAAGCTCAGCAAATGACTGGCTTGACAGCCTACGTTGGCTCCCATATCAAAGACGGAGGTGTTGGGAGCCAGTTGAATGAAGGGCCCTCCGATGATAGGCCTATCGATCCCTGGTAGAGTACCCAGATACTGGTAGGCGCAAACCACGAGGGCTCCGGTTGACCCAGCACTCATCATGGCATCCGCTTTGCCCTCTTTGACCATTCTGACCGCTATTGCTAACGAACTCTTCGGTTTACGCATGACGGCCAGGATTGGGTGCTCACCGCTTTTGACAACTTCGGGGGCGTCAACCAGATGGACTGGCAGATTGTTGGTATTGTGCTTGGCAAGCTCCCGCTCGACTTCCAGTTTGGGACCTGTCAAAAAGATCTCCACTCCCAGCTTTTCCGCTGCCTGGACAGCTCCCTTGACCACCTCAGCGGGGGCATAATCACCTCCCATGGCATCAACTGCTATCCTGACCAACCTGACCTCTTTTTGAGATCCCTTTGTGGCCCTTCCTCTTTTTTGTGGCACCTTCTCCCGTCCAATCTCGCCCGCCCACGAACCCGTACTACTTGGTTCTTTCATAGCACCCCCTCCTTTTTGCGTGATGCGGCGACGACGTGTTCCGCTGGCCCACAGCTACGCTTCAGTGTACTTTGCGGCCAAGCGCTGTGACAGCCAACATCCTGCAAGCCGCTACACGGATGAAATCCTAGACACAAGGACGACATCTACTTGACACCTTTATCCATACCTTCTTTGGCAAGAATAGCAGCACCAAGGGCAGCTACCGTCTGAGGTGCATCAGGTACGAGAACTTTGAATCCCAACTCCTCTTCCAGAACACCCACCAAGCCGCTATTCAGAGCCACACCGCCGGTAGCAGCGATATCCTTCTCAATCCCGATTCTCTTACACAGTGCCATAACGCGATGCACCATAGAAAGATAGATGCCGGCGATGATTTCCTCCTTAGGCGTGGGGGGTAAGCGGTGTATATGCGATATCACTTCAGATTCAGCAAATACAGCACAGGTGTTGGAGATGTCCGCTCTGGGTCTGCCTGTCAGGGAAAGCTTGGCCATCTGTTCCAGAGGCATTTGCATTATCTTGGCTATCTGTTGCAGAAACACACCGGTCCCAGCGGCACACTTATCCTGGTTGCCCCAATCGCTGAGACGTCCTCGCTCATTTATTTTGATGACTGTCATGCTTTCCGCGCCCATGTCTATCGCCATTCGGACCGTGGGAAAGAGGTAGTAGATTCCTCGTGCCAGACAGGTAGTGATGGCTTTGTGTTGCTGGCTAAAAGGCACCGATTTCCCGCCCGCTCCGGTGGTGACGACATGCAGATTGCCGTCAAAGTCTAGGCCCGCCTGGCTTAGAGCTTTCTCGGCAGCCGACCTGGCGCTCAATTCAGCCATGTCAGCAGACAGGATTACGGCAGAAGCCAGGACTTTCCCATCATCTAACACAACCGCTTTGGTAGTCAGGCTGCCTATGTCAATGCCCAGCGCTTTCACCTTGTTTTGATCGACAGCTATCAACGCAACTTGCGGTCTTCCAGAAGCTCGAAAAACCGCTCCAGCTTGTCTCTGATCTCCTCCTCAGAAGTGACTGTAGGGTCCACCACATCGCAATCCAAGGTCAGTACCGGAATGTCCAGGCGACCAAGGACGTCTTTGAACAGCCTGATCGTGGCGCAAGTGTGACGGCAGCCAACATCAGCGTAGTAAATAGCACCGTCAATCTTGAACTGATTGGCGCAATCAACGACTTCGCTTAGCGCTCTATCGTCCAGTGGCCCGTACATACGCATCTCAGGCAGCATGTACGATTTCCTGGCTACACTCTCCAGAGGCTTGCTGGGGTCAAGCCTTCCCTCTCCCCAGCTACAGAAGAAGGGCTCGGTGACGCTGACCGCTCCGTATTCCTGTGATATCCGCTCCAGAAAGCCTATGAGGTACATCGGCGGCAGAAAAAGGGTCATCAGACGAAAACGCTCTTGGGGCACCGCCCCTTTGCCAGCCTGAACTGCTTCCGCGAGCTCTTGCCGAAGCGTCTCCAGATATTCGGTTGCTTCAGGTTGTCCGGCGAACAGGTAATCAACTGTCAAGAGTTCGAGAAAACCCTGGGGGTGGAAGGGTGACGGCACTGCCTGGCGCAACTTATTTATCTGGCGCAAGAGTTCAATCTGCCTATCCATTTCAGCTACTATCCTAGCCAACCGATCCCAGTTCATCTTCCGCCCTGACTGCTCCTCAAGGAAGCGCACCATGTCCTCCAGTTCACCGACGAGGTAGTTCACCTCGTCTTCAGTATACTGAAAGGGGTGATCCAGGAAGAATCCGGGGCAGCCAGTGATCTTCATGAGCAGTTCGCCGCTTTTGGCGGTGTTGTCGCACACCATGTTAGACCAGAGAATGACATCGGGGCGGGGCAGTGCCCCTATGGCAAAGGCGCCGGCTAAGCCCCGGTGTGGCGAACATATCTCAGATTTCATCCCGAGCTCGGCTCCGGCGGAAAGAAGATCAGCATACTGGCCCAGGAATAGAGCTGTCATCCACGAGGTCGTCTCTGTATGCATGGGCACGATATCCATGGCATAAAGAATCTCGCTGGGGAAAAAAACGGTATGGGCAGCTACAAATTTGCCCTCTCCTCTTGCGTTAAGCAAGCGCGTATAGTAACCAGCCAGCATGTGATAATACATTACTTCGCTTTTTCGTGGCTCGGGACGCGCCTTGCTCATCCTGAGCATCAGCCGGCAGGCTCGCAAAAGGGCGTCGATCTTGTTCACCTTTTGGTCAGAGATAGTCATTTCCGCCTCGACTCCAGCATCTCCAAGAAGGCCTGTACCCTGGTTTGAATTTGTCCTGATCCCGAGGTGCCGTGCTCCACGTCCAGGGCTAGAATCGGTATTCCCTCTGTCTTCAGCCTATCGGTCAGCAGCGGCAGGTCATGAGCATAAGGCACACAAAACTTTATGACTTGGCTGATCACACCCTCCACCCGGAAATCGTGGGCGAGCTCGAGTATACGATCGAATCGCTGGTCCGAAGGAAACATGCGGGCGCAGGGGAAATTGTTTAAGTATCTCTGTGAGATAGCCTGCAGCGGGGTTTTGCTGCCATCGAGGATCACTGGATCCGTCCAGTATCTGGTACTGGTGCACAGCTCGTCGGTTACCACCAGAGCCCCCAGGCTCTCAATAGACTTGATGAATTCCGGATTAGTCAAGACGCTGCCGGTGACCATCAAGCGAGCTTTGCCTTCATGGCTGTTGCTTGACCGAGATAGCTCATCCAGCAGCTCTCTAAGGTAATCATTGAATAGTTCCTTGGGCATGCGAAAGCTGGCATTCAGCACCTCCAAGGTCTCTGCACCGGTAATAGGTGGGGCATTCCGCTTTCTCAACTCGTAGAGGGCTTGAAGCAGCCTTCGGGATTCGTTGTAGACCTCCACGGATTGGCGAAGTGCCTCGTCGCTTATCTGGAAGCCGAAGTGCTCCTCCAAGTGCTCTTTGAGCTGTTTTACCTGAGTGTAATAGAGCTGATGTGCCCTCTCGGTGTACTTGCGCGGCACCGTAAGTACATGGTGAAAGGGTGTACCGATATAATTACGCCACAAATCAAACAAACGGCGGGCTCCATCGCAGGTAGACCCCCCCACCACCCCATCCAAGAAGTCATATCCCCCGCTGAGCCCCAGTTGCAGACAACTGCGAGAGAAGGAGCAATTATTGACATAGAAGTAGGCTGTGCCCTCGGCAAGTTCCCTCTCACCAGAATAGCCTACAATCCGCACAGGAAGTCCACCGGCAGCGTGGATGACTTCCTCCGGGACGTAGGTACAAAGCCAGCCAAACACCAGCTTCCCGCGGCTCTTGTGCTCCAAGATTTCCTTGGTCTTGGGAAATGTTCTGTTGACCTCTCGAAAGCGGTCAAGCACAGGCAGCTTGATGTTCTCTTCTCGGTGAGTGTCTGTTGTCATAGTCCGGAGACCCTGTGTGGTTCGTCAGTGGTAGTCCGTGAATAATCCAGGAATACATCTGTACCGAAAAGGCTACCAGCTCTTTGAAGAAGATCCGTCCTGCCTGAGGCATGAAAGCGTGCAGCACCCGTGCCTGGCTTCTTTGTGCAATCCCTCAAGGGGAGCACTCGCCATGCGAAACGCATAACCAGCCCATTATATACATCTCCTGCTAGCATGACAACCCAGTTCCTGCCCGAAGACCAGCCTTATAGCCTCCGATACCTTGTAATGCTAGGTATCATGCAACATTAGGGTGGCAACTGTCAAGCCTTTGCTGTGGAACATGCTTTGCTAATTCACTCGCCTGCAGGGTAGGGCACCCGTAGCGATGCCGGTCAGCAGTTTGTAACAAGCTCTGTCCGCTGGCCTCTGGCAAGCTGTGCAAACCTGACTAGTCCAGCCTATCCTGGTCAGGCAAAACCAGGTGCTGTCTTTGCGCCCAGCTCATCCCGATAAGCAGAAGATGACCTTATTTGCGACCCACGCTCCGCCCTCATTACTTGTTTGGCACTGCCAGCAAATACCCCACGCCGACTTTGGTACGGATGAGCACTGGACTATCAGGGTCTGCTTCGATCTTTTCCCGCAAGCGTCGAATGTGAACCCTGAGGCTATTGAGGGCGCCATCGTAAACCTCACCCCAGGCCGCCTCTGCCAAGCTGGAGTGAGTCACTACACGGCCTGCGTTTATCATCAGATGATGAAGGATATGACCTTCCGTGGAGGTAATGCTTATTTCCCTATCACCGCAGAAGAGCTCGCGTGTAGAAGGGTTGAAGCGCAAAGGCCCGCACACCAGTGGCGCTACTGCACTGGTAGGAGCTTGCCTTCGGGTCAACGTCCTCAGCCGCGCCAGAAGCTCCAGTTGTCTAAAGGGTTTGACCAGGTAATCGTCCGCCCCCCACTCCAGCCCCTTGACAATATCGGCCTCCTCTGCTTTCACAGTGAGGATAATAATAGGGACGGAGGAGAAAGCGCGGACTTGCTTCAATACTTCGAAGCCACTTATGTCAGGAAGACCCAGATCAAGGATGATGATATCAGGAACTTCCCTTTCTACCAACTCTACGCCTTCGACTCCCAGAGCAATAGAGATCAGCTTGGCTTCGGGCCACCGCATCTGCAAAGCCAGTGAAATGGTCTCTATGATGTTCTCGTCATCCTCGATCAAGAGGATTTTCATGCTTTCCCCCTCCCCACACTCGCCAGACACCCAAGCGAGTGGTGCTTATCCCCCCTACTCACGTGGCCCTGTCACCTGTTGGGCCTAAATCACCACCAGTATAGCACCCCTTTTTTCTTTTGGGCAATCCGCTGTTCACGTCCGGCTACAGTCTGGGAAGTCATCGACGACAGGTTTGGGTTCTGGGATCGGCTTGGAAACACTTATTGTAGTCCGAACAGAGAGAAATTCCACTCGCCCACTTGGGAAGCGCACTGATGTTGCACTCCGGTGACCGCGAAGGTATCATTCTCCTGGAACACCTCAGGAGAGCAATCAAGAAGAGCTATGCGCATTCTTGCTGTGGATATAGGCACCGGAACCCAGGACATACTGTTGTTTGATACTTCCAAGGTAGTGCATAACTGCGTCAAGATGATTATGCCCTCACCGACTGCTCTTCTTGCCGATCGCATATCTAAGGCGACCGCCCTCGGCCACCCCATTCTGTTCACAGGGGTAACGATGGGCGGTGGGCCAGCCAAGAAAGCCCTCTCTCGCCACACCGGGTCGGGGCTGGCGGCCTATGCCACTATCGAAGCAGCGCTCACCTTCCATGATGACCTGGAAGTGGTAAAGAGGATGGGAGTGACCATCATCGCGGCTGATGAGATACATCGCTTGCCTGACCTGAAGGTGTTGGAGCTAAAAGATCTGGACTTGAAGGCCATCGGGCAGGCGCTGGATGCCTTCGGAGTTGACCGCAGCTTTGACGCTTTGGCCGTTGCCGTTCTCGACCACGGTTTCGCTCCCCCTGGGGTATCCAATCGGCTCTTTCGCTTCGATCACCTGCGACGTCTGATGGCACAGCGGAACAAGCTCATGACCTTTGCCTATCTCAGACATGAACTGCCCGACTACCTCACCCGGATGAAGGCGGTAGCCAGCAGCGCCGAAATCGATGTGCCGCTGCTTATTCTTGATACTGGAGTTGCTGCTACTCTGGGTGCTCTTCAAGATAACGAGGTTTCGCAGCATGATGACGTGGTAACGGTGAATGCGGGCAATTCCCATACAGTTGCCTTTCATCTACACGGGGACTCGATAGCCGGCTTTTTTGAGCATCACAGCGGGCTTCTCAACTCTGCTCATGTGGACCTGCTGGTTACCAAGCTAGTGCAAGGGACGCTAACAAACGAGGAGGTCTATGAAGGTGGTGGACACGGAGCGGTGATCATTGCTGGAGACCAGGGCCAAGGCAAACCCTTTGTTAGCGTAACGGGTCCACGCCGGTATCTGATGGCCGGCTCGTCTCTGAAGCCCTACCACGCAGTCCCTTATGGCGATATGATGCTTGCCGGTTGCTACGGGTTGGTGAGCGCCTGCGCCCTTCGGATGGAGGTATGGCGCAAGGAGATACAACAGGCACTGACGCAAAACGCCTGAGCTATATTGTGCCCTCTCCTTGAGCTCGACCAGGAGGTCACTCCCCTCAGTAGCCAGGTGGTCTTCCCGCTCGAGGAATAGCTCTCAAAGCTGTCAAAGTCTGGTCCTATCTTAACTGCCTTTCTGTCTCTCGTTTGAAGCTCTAAGGCTGAAGCTTGATAACAAGGGATAAAGTGTGAGGGGGTTGATAGGCAACCCCAAAACGCACCTTGACGGCAGACTAGACGACACGTTATCCTATCACTGTCACAGTGTATCGCTCTCGGCCTCGAACTCCAAAACCGCCGTTCGCGGGTTCGAGTCCTGTCAACCCTGCCAAAATAAAAGGGTTGAGGGGATCAGGGAATATAGAAGTAAAGTATACTCCAAAGGGGCCTGCGGGACGCCAATGTCAAGACTGCAAGTTCTTTGAACCCTTAAGGGGCGATCCATCCAAGGGCAAGTGCTTCGGCAAGGATGTGATGGCTAAAGGGACTTGCAATATGTTCGTTGCCAAATGAGAGCCGAGGTGGTGGAAGCCGGTAGACACGCCATCTTGAGGGGGTGGTGGGCGTAAGCCCGTAGGAGTTCAAATCTCCTCCTCGGCACCAGGGCGGCGTAGCCAAGTGGTTAAGGCGGGGGTCTGCAAAACCCCTATTCAGCGGTTCGAATCCGCTCGCCGCCTCCAGCAAATATGGGCGACGCTCAAACGAAAGTGCTTCTCAACCAACATCGTGAAGTTAATCCTTTGGATTCCGCGATAGCAATCAAAGTCTCAAAACGATAATGGCAAAACTGACCCCCACGGGCTTTACACTCCTACCAGGTATCCAGGCCGCCTGCCGGCAGAAACAGAATAATTCACCCATTTGGAAAGGAGGTAGACTGTCATGACCACCGTAGCAGAACTGGAAGCAAGGATAAGGGTTTTGGAGGATATCGAGGCTATCAAGAGGCTGAAAGCCAAGTACTGGCGCTGCGTTGACAGGAAGCTCTGGAGTGAGCTGGAGGATGTCTTCGGCAAAGATGCCACAGCCGACTACGGGCCAAACCTGCAGTTCAAGGGGAGAAAGGCCATCCTCGGGTTCTTGAAGGACAGCCTGGGGGCAGACTCGACGATCACTATTCATGGTGGCCATAACGCCGAGATTGAGATCACCGGCGAGACATCCGCCAGGGCCATATGGGCATTGAATGACATTATCGTCATGCAGCCGGACACGAAGAGGATAGGCTGGGGCTATTATGAAGATGAATACGTCAAAGTGAAGGGACAGTGGAGGAAGAAGAGCACCAAGATAACCACCGTCCTGGAAGAGTGGCCGATGATCAAGCAGTAGGCGCGGGGTGTGTCGCAGCACAGGGCAAGGCTACCAGAGACCGTCTGCCCGACCCAACACGCCACCCCGCTTGGTGAGAGACTGTTTGTCAACGTCTTCGTGTCATTCTGAGCCTTCCGCAAGGAAGGAGAAGAATCTCTGGTCGCCCAGATGGATGTAGGGATAGAGCTTTAGCTCTGTCCGCCCGTTCGGAGGGGTCTAAAGGCCTCTCTGCATTAGTAAATAACCTCTGGTGAGGGCGTTGAGGGCGGCGAACGAAAATAGTAGAATTCAAGCACGTATCTGGGTCTGAATTTGCTCCCCTCTTTACGATTGGGTGCCGAGGTGGCGGAATGGCAGACGCGACGGACTTAAAATCCGTTAGACCTCACAGTCTGTGCGGGTTCGAGTCCCGCCCTCGGCAGTTACTTCCGTCTCAGTAGCCCAAAGAGATGTCCTATGGTTCGCACCATTATCCACATTGATCTGGACGCCTTCTTTGTCTCTGTGGAACAAGCCCTGGATCCCACATTGAAGGGCAAGCCCGTGATAGTTGGTGGTCACTCCCCACGTGGCGTAGTCTCCTCGGCTTCTTATGAGGCTCGCTCCTACGGGGTGAGGGCCGGCATGCCGCTTGTCCAGGCTCGCCGCCTTTGCCCCCAGGCCATCTTCCTTCCAGCCAATTTCCCTCGCTATTGCCAGGCCTCGCAAAAGTTCATGGACATCCTTGAGGATGTCACTCCCGATGTGGAGCCACTGGGGCTTGATGAAGCATATCTGGATGTTACCGGTTTCGGGTTGGCTCGCGAGATAGCTTTAAGGCTGAAGAACCGCATCAGGCAAGAGTTGGGCATCACCGCCTCAGTGGGCATTGCTGGCTGCAAGGTAGTGGCCAAGGTAGCTTCTGATCTAGCCAAACCCGATGGCCTGCTTGAAGTGGCTCCGGGTGAGGAGCGTTCTTTCCTGGCTCCGCTGGCCGTCGACAAGTTGCCGGGAGTCGGTAAGAAGACAAAAGGGGTTTTGGCAGAAATGGGGGTAACTACCATTGGGCAACTGGCCGCTTTGCCTATAGGTGTTCTGAGGCAAACCTTCGGTGCGGTCGGAGAAACTCTTCATCAGTACTCCAACGGCATTGACGAAAGACAAGTAACGCCTCCGGGTGAGGCCAAGTCCGTCGGTCGGGAGACCACCTTTGCGGAAGACACCCTCGCCCAGGACTTCTTGGAGGCGATGCTGCGCTACCTCAGCGAGCAGGTGGGGGCCGAGTTAAGGGATGAGAACAGGCAAGCTAAATGCATTACCCTGAAGCTGAGGTATGCCGATTTCCACACCGTTACCCGAAGCCAGACGCTAAGGAAAGCCAGCGCTGACGACAACACGATCTTCGGGGTTGCCGCTCAACTGCTTCAGAAAGCTCTGGCTCAAAGGCGAAAACCGGTGCGGCTCATTGGCGTCAGGGCATCAAGGCTAACCGGCACGGAACGACAGCTAGAAATGTTGGATCCCAAAGCCGACAAGCTGGCACAACTGGACAGGGCTATTGACCGCATCCGGCGCAAGTACGGTTTCGACTCCATTCAAACGGGGCGAACACTGGCCTTGAAGAAGGGTGTGACTAAGAAGGAACCTGGCTCCTGAGGCAGGGGCGCTTAACTCAGGTGCTTTAGATACGGCCCCTTTCCCACAACTTCTCCAGCGCCTCGATTTTTTCATGCTGGTGGAGCGCTACACCAGGTCAGTGAAATTCGAGGACAGCCTAAAACTATACCGCAGCCTTGAAGCTCCGTCACCTTCATGATAGCCTGAAGTTCTATAAGGCACCGCTATAGGGTGCGCCGAATCGCAACGAATCCAGGCTTACAGAGAAGTTGGCAATGACCTCGAAGCATGCCACCACACAAGCTGTTAATCTCATGTGGAGCCCATCACGATAGCTGCGATACTGGCAAGGAACGGCAAAGCCTGTGCAATGGCCTTAACCTTTGGATGCCGCTCCAAAAGGTCTACGGTGCTGTCCTCGTATTGCTTGCTTTGCGCTACAAGCCAGTGCAGAGATTCCTGCATCTTGGTGTATTCCTTCTCAGTCATGTTCACAGAAAGAGACTCAGCGAGCGTCGAGAGATGTTTCCCAAACTCATTTGCTCGGTCGCCAGAGTTCTGTACGGCGGCCACGAAGGCCTTGCGATTGATGCGGAGATTGCCAACATAGAGTAGACTACCAACCCTCCGTCTGTCTTTCCATGGTGGAGGTAGTCTCAATTCCTTGGGTCTGGATAGAAGTCGTTGTAGTGCCTCCACTAATCTGTCGACGTAGAAAGATGCAACAATACGATTGCCCTCGTCAAGCTCCCTCACAGCTCGTGTCGATGCGCAAAACGCAACGTCCTGAGACAGTTCCTCCATGAGACGGTTCGTGCGCCGCCAGAGGAACCATAGCAAAAATAGGAAGTAGGGGCCATACACGGTTCGTTATGATGATGCGCAAAGGCGCAGGTTGATTCATGATAAAGTAGGTCAAAATGCCTGTCACAAATACCAGGTTTGCCCCAAAAAGTATCTTGCCCCGTCGCCGAATGACTTCATACCGCCGGACCCCCAACGACCGGACTTCCAGTTGCTCGTCAAGAGTGCCCGTTGGCACGAAGCATACTTTGACTGTGCCCACAATTGGTCCAAGACTGATAGCCCTCTTCCCGCTCATCTCAACAAGTCTGATGACTTCATTAGGAATCTTTTCAAAGTCATCTTGTTGTCCCCGGGTGAACGACACTGCATTTATGTCGAAAAAGGCCCAGCCCGGGGGGTTCAGACTTTCTGGCTGGCTTGTGTATCCAAAATGTATGTAACCTAAACCAAAACCTCTTGCTGCGTGGAAGCGTAAGAGTCGAAGGTCGCTGAGTGCAATCTCGACCTTTGACTCTCCAGCAAATCCGTGCAACTTCGTCAAAAGACGATTGTGGGTTATTCTGACCTTATCAGCAAGAACCTCCACGCTCCCCGTGCAACCTTTGGCCACTGCTACTGGCTTCTGACTGGAACCATCTACGGAGGCTGGTTGCGAATGTTCGTTCATTGTATCACAGCAAATCAGGACGCTGGCCCAAGAAGACCGACAGAGTGAGTTGTCGAAGCTATAATGACAAACAATCTGACCTCAGGGGTTCGGAATTACGGCCCCCCTTTATTATCTTCAGCACTGATGGATGTGGAGCGGAAAGGCAAAGGTCAACGGTGACATTATACCACCCCAAACTCAGCCTGGACCCGAGGGCGAACACTACGTTAGACTCGCACTGGTGATACCTGTTCCAACAGTTGCCGTGACTGATGCCCGCGCTT
>JBGOXA010000300.1:0-2906 GCA_041478915.1 Dehalococcoidia bacterium | reverse complement strand
GCTTCACGCTGGTTAACCTATAGAGCTGCCTTCCTGAAGGATCAAGGCGTCGGTACCATAAAGGATATGGCAATTACGAAGCTATTCGTAACCCAGACTGCCGTGGATGTCTGCAGATGGGGCATGCAGGTTCACGGTGCCTACGGCATCAGCAAGGAGTACAAGATTGAACGAATCTTCAGGGATGCCAAAATGTATGAGTTGCTTGAAGGCACATCTGAGATACAAAGAGAATTGATTGCGAAGCGTTTACCTCGTTGATGCGTGGAAGCGGAGGGCTGCCCGCCCTGCATGCCAATTACCAGGCGAGCCAGCCTCCATCCACAGCTATAGTTTCGCCGGTGACGAAACTCGACGCCTCAGACGCCAGAAAGACCACGACCCCTGCCAACTCGTGTGGCTTGCCGCTCCTTCGCATAGGGATCTTGCTCAGGTTGAACTGGAGGACCTTCTCGTCTGACTCGATGTCCCGTTTAGTCATTTCGGTTTCAATATAGGATGGAGCGATAGCATTGACCCTTACGTTATACCTGGCCCACTCCACTGCCAGCGCCCTGGTCAACTGGACTATAGCGCCTTTGCTTGCTATATAAGGAGAGATATTCATGAAGCCGGTGAGCCCGAACACCGAAACCATGTTTATGATGCTGCCCGATTTTCTCTCCACCATACCTTTTCCTGCAGCCTGGCAGCAATAGAAGCACCCTTTCAGGTTAGTATTCAGCACCGCATCCCACTCCTGCTCAGTCAACTTTAGAAACGGTTTCACCAGGTTAATTCCAGCATTGTTTACCAGAATATCCACCCTGCCAAAGGTTTTAAGCGCCTGCGATACCATGGAATCGACTTCTTCTTTTCGCGTTACGTCCGTTGGGATGGCTAGCGCTTTGCCTCCTCGGGTGTGGATTTCCGAGACAACCCTATCTAAAAGCTCCTTCCTGCGTCCGCTTGCCACAATTGAGGCACCTGCATCAGCCAACGCTTTGGCACATGCCTCTCCCAGGCCGGTTCCTGCGCCTGTAACTATTGCCACCTTTCCCGTCAGGTCGAATATCTTTATCTTCGCTCTCCTATCTGCCCTTGAAGCGAGGCTTGCGTTTTTCCAGAAAAGCCCTCCTGCCCTCCTTGAGGTCCTCCATTAGAAGCAGACCCGGGCTAAGCAAGTCCTCCCAACGGTAATCATCATCACAGCCTCGATGGAGCATACGTTTTATAGCGCGCACGGCTAAAACCGGGTATTGGGCTATACTTTGAGCCAGGCTCTCAACCTCGGCATCGAGCCGGTCATGGGGAACAACCTGGGCAACCAGCCCATACTCCTCCGCCCTTTTTGCATCAATAGTCTTCCCTGAGAGCAGCAGGTAACCAAGTCTGCCTCGTCCCAGAACTCCTCTGCCTCTCCCCAGGGTTATGACATGTACTGCCCCTGCCTTTATCCCCTGAAGTCCAAAC
This sequence comes from Dehalococcoidia bacterium, assembly GCA_041478915.1. Taxonomy (GTDB): domain Bacteria; phylum Chloroflexota; class Dehalococcoidia; order UBA2247; family RBG-13-53-26; genus VGOE01. The sequence goes on along the minus strand of JBGOXA010000300.1, from coordinate 1,454 downwards.
TGCGCCTTGTCCGAGGCTATAGCAATATCGCTTATAATAGCAATCTTGCAGCCATATCCAAAAGCATAACCATTGACAGCAGCGAGCACGGGTTGTGGGATGTTCTCGATGCGGCGAAACATTCTGGCGTCCGCCCTGATGTAGTCCGTTGAGCCTTTCATGTCCTTGAAATCCAGCTCTTCGAAGTCAACTCCAGCGCTGAAAGCCCTGTCCCCTGCCCCGGTGATGACTACCACCCTTACATTGTCGTCTTCTTCCACCAGCGCTAGAGCATGGTCGATCTCCCGGAACATCTTCAGGTTGCAGGCATTAAGCTTATCGGGACGATTCATAGTCACGGTGGCGACCCCGCCTTTGACTTCGAAGATGATCGTCTCATAATCTTTGCGACGCTGGGTTCGATTCGTCGGTCGTCCAGGTTGATTTGAGCTTCGGCGATTGTTCATAACTTCCGTTCCTCAGAGTCTGTCGATGTGAACTCTAGTATATTTGCAGCTTCAATAGCTGTCAAGGCAACCGGAACCTTGGAAAATTCACCTTATTGATATTTAGAGCAGGGAAATAAGTTCCAAAAGGGGGATGCGGCTATAGTGATTAGAAATGCTAAGCAAAAAGACTCGTTTCGGGAGGGTCTTTGCTGCGCGAGCAGGTATAGGAACCGCCACACGAGTTGACACCCCCAGGGCCGTGTGCTATAAGTGTTCCGCGACGACGCTCCATCTTGATTCGCGGTCGGAATCCGCTGCCGCTAAGTACACACTCAAAGCATAGGGGGGCCCATGTCCACAACTTCTCCCGTTGAACTGTTGCAGAACCTCATTCGCTTCAACACGACCAATCCGCCGGGCAATGAAGCGGAGTGCATTACTTACATAAACAACCTGCTGGCCGAGGCGGGGTTCGAGACCACTCTCATCGCCCGTGTTCCTGAACGTCCGAACCTGGTCACCCGTTTGAAAGGGCAGGGGAATGCCAAACCGCTATTGCTCTACGGCCATGTAGACGTGCAGCCGACAGAAGGTCAGAAGTGGCGGCACCCGCCCTTCGAGGCGAAGATTGTGGACGGATATATCTGGGGTCGGGGCGCCCTGGACATGAAGGGCGAGGTCGCGATGATGCTGACCGCCTTGCTGCGCGCCAAACGTGAGGGCCTGGCTCCTGCCGGTGACGTGGTGCTCGCCATTCTGAGCGATGAGGAAGGGCTGGGTTTCTACGGGGCCCAGCACGTGGTAGAAACTCATGCGTCATTGTTCGAAGGCGTTCACTACGGTATCGGCGAGTTTGGCGGATTTACCTTACATATGGGCGGTCGCAAGTTCTACCCCATTCAAATTCAGGAGAAACAGATTTGTATAGTGAAGGCCAGCGTTCGCGGGCAGGGAGGACACCCGAGCTATCAGTTGCGTGAAGATGTGATGGCCCAGTTGGGTCACGCACTGGTGAAATTAGCGCAG
>JBGOXA010000168.1:0-4680 GCA_041478915.1 Dehalococcoidia bacterium | reverse complement strand
AGTCCTAGCCCTGTTAGTGCCAGTGTTGACAGGCTGTGCGGAAGGGCGACAGGGTCCCCCGGGGGAACATGGTCTGGTAGGGCCGCAAGGTCCCGCAGGGGAACAGGGCCTGCAAGGGCCACAGGGAGCACAGGGCGACCCAGGACCGCAGGGCTTGCCAGGGGAGCAGGGCCCGGCTGGCACGACTGTAACGGCGTACTGGACAGGGAACGAGATCGTGCAGACCCGTTTCGGAGCTGTCAAAGGATTTGAAGATGAGGCCAGTACCTGGGTGTGGAAGGCTATCCCCTTTGCCAAGCCGCCGGTTGGTGACCTGCGCTGGAAGGCACCCCGGGATCCCGATCCCTGGGAAGGAGTACGTGCAGAGACTGAGTTCGGCAGCCCATGCTGGCAAAATGATCCGATGGGCGGGTCGCCCTTCGGCAGTGAAGACTGCCTCTACCTTAACATATGGCGTTCCCAGTCCGATGAGACCAACTTACCGGTATACCTCTGGATACACGGTGGAGGCAACTCTAGCGGGTCTGCCGATCGCGTTCCAGAGTATTACGGGGCAAATCTTGCCAGCAGATCAAACATGGTTTTCGTGTCTACCAATTACAGGCTCGGACCCCTAGGTTGGTTCGCTCACCCAGCGCTCAGAACTGGTAACAAGAGAGATGACTCCGGCAATTATGGCACTCTGGATCTCATCAAGGCTCTGGAATGGATCCAGAAGAACATCGAGGCGTTTGGCGGAGACCCTGACAACGTTATCATTACCGGGGAATCGGCAGGTGCCATGAACGTCATGTCTCTTCTGCTCTCTCCGTTGGCTAAGGGACTCTTTCAGAAGGCCATGTCGCAGAGTGGATGGGCTAATACAACCTTGCTTGAGGTTGGGGAGGCAAGCGCCGACGAAGTGCTCTTGCAACTCATGGTGAATGATGGGACTGCTGCTGACAAAGCAGAGGCGGCGGCTTATCTGGCCAGTATGTCCAACGCTGAAATCGCAGCGTATTTGAAATCCAAGACCGGTCCTCAGTTGCTTGCCGGCTATGGCGGCACGAGTTCTCTCGGTTTCGGTTTGCTCGACTTACCGAACCTATTTGCAGATGGTACCGTTATCGTCGCTGACGGAGCTGATGCTTTCCAGAAGGGAACCTATCCGAACAAGGTGCCGACTATTCTGGGAACCAATAAGGATGAGATCAAAATGTTCTATTTCTGGACTTCTAGCGGCTACGGCTTGGTCTATCAAACAGTGGCCCGCTACGTGAGCGACTTCTGGAAGGTCAATGGTGCCGACGCCGTGGCAAGGGGAATGAGTTCACAGCCGGACCAGCCTGATGTGTACGTCTATCAGTTTCTCTGGGGGTCGTCGCTGGGTGATACCCGTGAAAGCGTCTTGCCAGAGCCGTATGGTTCCGGTCTCGGTGCCTTCCACAGCTTGGATATCCCCTTTTTCCTGGGCGCAGATATCATCAATGCATTCATGACGAATATGGTGTTCACTGAAGAGAACCGGGCCAGTAGAGAGTTGCTCACCGATGCCATGATGGCCTATATAGCCCAGTTCGTATGGTCAGGAAACCCGAACGAGCCCGGATCGGGCCTTCCCGAATGGGCTTCGTGGTCCAATAACGAGGGTGAATCGAAATGCATCCTGTTTGATGCAGGCCTGGATGCTCTCGACATAAGTATGACCACGACAGAACTCACAGCAGCAGGCCTCATCGCTGAAATTGAGGCAATCGCTGATTTAAGTTTACGTCATGCGGTGCAGACGGCGTGCAGCCTTCCGCTTACGTGAGTAGCCGTGATACCTGCACTGGCGCGCGATTGACGGATTAGTCTGGACATTGACTGAAAACGGCGCTCTCCGCTTTGGAGCCGTGCACAACTACGGCGAAGGCGATCCGGACATCATCAATGCGAGTGGTCAGCCGGTAGAAGTGCAATCAGGTACAAGTTTCTTTGATCACGCGGAGTCGTTCGCGATGACCAGAGGAGGCTTCATTGATATCGCCGTCCTCGGCGGGCTGCAGGTCTCAGAGAAGGGTGATCTCGCCAACTGGCTGATACCAGAGAGAAAGCTGGGGGGCATCGGTGGTGCCATGGATCTCGCTTTCAGTGCTAAGCGGGTTATCGAGGTGATGAACCATGTAGCCAAAGATGGGAGGTACAAGATAGTCAAGGAATGCACCTACCCATTGACAGCGGCCCGTAGCGTTGACCTGATTGTAACGGACATCGCCGTTGTTGAGGTGACAAGTCATGGGCTTGTTCTGAAAGAGGTGGCCCCCGGCTGGAGTCCAGAGGAGGTACAGTGCCTAACCGAGCCCAGGCTTATCGTCGCCGCTGACTGCCATGATATCGGGTTGTTGTGACCAAACCAGTTCCCTTGAGGATTGGGATGAACAAGTGCTCCCCTCGCGGTCAATGGAGCGCTGGGACCGCAAGCTGAGAAATCGTTCGTGCCTATCTATAACAGATAGCGGAGATGTTGGTTTACAGGTGAACCAAGACAAGCAGGCGGCATATAGAAGGGGGTGAACCGTCGGGTTGTACCTCATGCTGCTTCCAAGCACAATATTCCTGGCACGATGACTGAACTATAGGATTGTCTGGAGGTGACACACAGAGCATGAAGGGACAAGGTACAGCGAAGGGAGGCAAGGGCAAAATGAACCGACAAAAAGAATTGGTGTTAATAACGTGCGATGCCGGCGGTACGATGACAGACGTATTTGCAGTGGACAACAACGGTGACTTCGCTGTTGGCAAAGCATCTACAACCCCCGACAATGAGTCGATAGGGTACTGGGAGTCCCTTGGTGATGCTGTCAGCCACTGGGGCCGGGAGTGCGAGAGATTGCTTCCCCCTGTCGAAGTGTGCATCTACTCCGGCACCACGATGTTGAACTGTCTGCTGCAAAGAAAAGGAGAGAGGGTGGGACTCATTGTCACAGGAGGACATGAAGACATACTCCTCCATGAGCGTTCTAGGCAGATCTTCGCTGGGTTCGGCTATGCGGACAGGCTGCACTGACCGGCCTATTGGGTAGGATAGGGAAACGGAGGGGTATGCATTACCACCGACCTGACCAGTCCTGAACGTTCTGGCTCTTTGTTTGATTCTGCCTGCTAGTCGAACAAGACTCTAATGAATATCTGGTTAGAGGTAAGTATCCTGAAGGGAGCCAGTCGGTAACTCGAGCCGTCAAATGAAAGATCTCTGACCTTGGCCATCTCCTTGAGTCTGCCAACTAGATCATTGACATTCTCGTGGCCAAATCGTTCGATGAGGTCGTTAGGATCTAGCCCTTCCGCAATTAAACGCAGTCGCAGCATTGCCTCCTCGGCTGCCTTATCCTTGATTTTCAGTTCTTCAACGTCTTCCACAAGATGTGCCGGGTCCTCAAAATAAGCATCAAGGTCGGCCCGATTCTTAAATCGCCTCCCGCCAAGATGCGAGGCTGCCGCTGGCCCAAGCCCGAGGTATTCACCACCCCGCCAGTAGTTGAGGTTATGGAGACATTCATGTCCTTCAAGGGCGAAGTTAGATATCTCGTAGTGAACAAAGCCGTGCCTGTCAAGAAACAAGCTTGCCCTTTCAAAAAGATCAGCCTGCATATCATCGGACGGCAGGTCAGCAGGCAAATTGAGCGCCAGAGGAGTGCCTTGTTCCAGTGACAGGCAGTATAAGGAGAAATGATCGATGCCAAGACTGATCAAGATTTCCAGAGAAGCACGGAGCCCTTCCCATTTCTGACCGGGGAGCCCAATCATTAGATCGGCAGATACAGTTCTGAAGCCGAGCTTCTTGGCTCGGCCTACAACCTCAACCGCTCGTGCTGCAGTGTGGACTCTACCTATCCTTTCCAGTTCCTGTTCCGAAAGAGACTGAACACCGACAGATATTCGGTTAATCCCTGATGCTTTGGCAGTTTCGAGCAAACGAGCAGTGGCTGACTCAGGGTTGACTTCAATTGTCGCCTCGACAAGTTCGGACAAGTCGAAAGCTTGGTGAAGACCATCAATGAGCTTACCGAGATTCTTGGCCCCCAGCAAACTAGGCGTCCCGCCACCCACATATAAAGTGTCAAATGATAACCCCCAATATGCGTGACACTCAAGCATGACTGCTTTAATGTAAGGATCGATAAATTCCTTCTGCGCCGGCACTGAGTAGAAGTCGCAGTAACTGCACTTCTTGACGCAGAAAGGAACATGGACATAAAGTCCTCTCAACTTGCTACTCCATCCGCAACAACGATAGGAAGGCTTCCTGTGGTACCTCTACTGCCCCGACCATCTTCATTCGTTTCTTGCCCTCTTTTTGCTTTTCGAGGAGCTTCCTCTTACGTGTAATATCGCCACCGTAACATTTGGCCAAGACATCTTTTCTTATCGGTGCTAAGTCCTCTCGGGCTATTATCTTCTTGCCGATGGCGGCTTGCAATGGTATCTCAAATTGCTGCCTGGGGATTAGCTTCCTTAGTTTCTGTACCAATGCCCGGCCCTTAGCGATAGCACTGCCACGAATGGCTATAAAAGAGAGAGCATCTACCTTATTGTCTTTGATTAGAATGTCCACTTTGACCAGGTTATCAGTTCGATATCCCGCCAAGTCGTAATCCATACTGGCATATCCGCGGGTAACACTCTTGAGTTTGTCATAGTAGCCAGCAATGATTT
>JBGOXA010000241.1:0-3431 GCA_041478915.1 Dehalococcoidia bacterium | reverse complement strand
TTCTGGAGGTATCCAGGCCACTTCTGCCTCGGGCTTGTACGATTTCCTCAAAGGAATACCATATCCCTCGTAGTCCCTCTTCCTGCCTTCCCTCATATCCAGGCCCCTCAAGTACCTCTCTATTGAGTCGGCAGCAACCATCCCTTCCTTCATGGCTTCGATCATAAAGCCGATTCTCCTCACGTCACCGCCTATGAACACGAAGCCTCTCCTCAGACTCTGTAGCGTAAAGGGGTCTACCACAAGCCTCCCTCTCTCATCCAAGAGGCCTTCTCTGTGTAGAAAGGCCCTATCGGGTATCTGCCCCACTGTAATGATGAGGGTATCCCCTTCGAGATCTGTGCAGTCGCTGCAATCAAACTTGGGGTTAAAGCCGGTCTCATCAAACACACTGGTGCACGTCGGACAAACAAGGCCCTTGAATCTCCCGTGTTGCCCGATAATCTTCTGTACACCACGTGAGTAAACAATCCTTATCCCCTCCTCCCACGCCGCCCTTATTTCTTCGTCATCAGCAGGGATACCGTCCTTGGAGGTCTTGTCCTCAGATTCCAAACAGACGACGGTCACATTGCCTCCCAGCCGCTTTGACGTCCTGGCAACATCAAAGGCTACGTTCCCACCGCCTATGACTATCAGTCTTTTCCCCTCAAAATAATCCGGCGCAATGTTGCCATGGCTAACCTCATAAAGGAGAGTATGCCCATACATTACCCCCGAAAGGTCCTGCCCTGGTACTGTCTCTCCATCAAAAGTCAGCACTCTGGGATATGGTGTCCCTTTTGCCAGAAAAATTGCCCTGTAACCCTCATTTCTAAGCTTATCTATCGTCAGCTTACCCTCACCTAGCTTTGCCCCGAACCTAACATCTATCGCGGCAATCCTGATCAGATTGTTAAGCGTTGTCTGCAGAACAGCCTCGGGTAAACGATAGCTCGGTATCAGCCATAGCGCTCCACCCAGGCGGTTGGACGCTTCAAATAGGGTTACCTTGTACCCTTTCTTGCTCAAGACATAGGCACACATCAAGCCACCCGGCCCACCGCCTATGACAGCCACATTCTCCTTGTCCTTAACGATATTCAGTTCATCTTTCTCAGGGAGATGATAGGTGTATACATCAGACAAGAACCTCTTGAGGAGTCTTCTTCTGACCGCGCCTCCCTTGGTCTTGTAGTTGCACTCAAGCTCGCACAATCCGCAAATGTAACCACAAATGTTGAAGAAGGGGTTTCTCTCATAGAGGTGATCACTTATCTGGATAATCCCATCCCTTGCCAAATCCAGATCATCCGGAAGGAGTGAGATAAGTACGTTTGTCCGCTGAATGTCTTCGTTGATAGGGCACTTGATCTGACAAGGTGGCAGAAACTGCTTTATAGCGTCTTCAACGTGGGCTATTCCCTTACTTTCAGTTCTCCACACTTCTTATGCCTCCAGTCGCTCTCTGATACCAGCGTAAATGTCAGGTATGGTGATCTCTCTTGCGTCGGCGCCAGACAGTCTACTAAATAGTCCATAAACGGTTCTTGCCGGGCCTCCATTCAGCCACTGACTAACTATGACAAAGGCCGTATCCAGAGGCTTGAACGGGCTGAGTGCTAAGGCTGGCTGTTCATACGATTAACACGCTCGAGTATGTGCCCAATTACTGCCTCTTTGACTTCAACATAAGTCTCATCATCTATTCTCAGGGCTTGGCGGCAAGCGTCTCTCCACACACATGCCTTGGTGAGCCCGCAGCAATAGCCAATGTCCCCGAAGCAGGTAATACCCATTGCCCTGCCTACATCCTCCTCATCCAGTCTCTTTTTTTGTGAGATATGCCTTGCTATCTCGAGCTTATGGATACTCTCATCGATCTTGTCAGCGTAGTCTCGGAGGGCTTCACAGTCCTGGGGGTCTTGGCACTCCCCATGTTCTATGGCGCTCCTGGCACCATCCAGGTTAAATTTCAACCTGCCAATCATCTGGTCCAAGTTCAGCAGGACAGTGCTTTTTGGGGACATACTTAGTGCGGGCTCTTGCAAAGCGGTACCCCCTGACTCAAGAAACAGCCTAAATCGCTTCCTGGACCAATTCCGAGATGTCCTTAACCTGAATAACAGCGCCCTTGTCCATCGTCAACACGCTATCCTCAAAATTGACCAGGCAGTAGGGACAGGCAGCCACCAGTATACTGGCCCCCGTCGCCACGGCTTGCTCCAGCCTGAGGTCAGAAAGCCTCTCCCCCTTTTTGGTCTCCATCCAAATCCTTCCTCCTCCGCCACCACAACAAAAGCTGTTTTCACCATAGTCGGCCATCTCTACCAGCTCTAGCCCGGGGATGCTTCTCAAGACCTCTCTCGGCTCGTCGTACACGTCGTTATGGCGTCCCAGGTAGCATGGATCGTGATAGGTGACCTTGACGTTGACTTCTTTGGTTAGCTTTAGTCTGCCCTCCCGGATAAGCTGTGCCAGATATTGAGTGAAGTGCATTACCTCAAAATTGCCCCCCAGTGCCGGATATTCGTTTTTGAAAGAATGATAACAGTGAGGCGAGCTCACCACGATCTTGGTGACACCGTTTTCGGCAAAGGCACCGATATTGCTCTGTGCCAGCTTTTGGAAGAGGCTTTCGTTTCCCGCCTTGCGAACACTTTCGCCGCAGCAGTTTTCTCGGGGGCCCAGGATGCCGAAGTTGACGCCTGCCTTGTTGAGGATGTTGGCTGTGGCACGGGCTACCCTCCTGATGTTGGGATCATAAGCCGGGATGCAGCAGGAGAAATATAGTACGTCGGTGCCTCTGGTGAAGGTCTTTACCTGGAGGTCCCTTGTCCAAGCCGTTCTATCTTCCGGCGCTTCTCCCAGCGGATTACCGGCACCGGCGATGTTTTTCAATGTGACCCGGAGCGACTCGGGGCAGTAGCCAGCTCCCATCTCCACTATTACTCCACGCAAGGCTTTCATGATGTCGATGATGGCTACCCCGCGTGGACAGCGGACAACACACGCCCGGCAGGTGGCGCATATCCAGATGTCCTCACTTTCAAAATCAGCTACGCCGAGCTGTGCCTGATGGATTAGCTTGCGGATGGGGAAGCTTCTAACCAGATTCCAGGGGCAGATGCCAGTACATAGGCCGCACTGATAGCATTGCTTCAGAGCTTCACCGCCTGCCCCGGCTAGAGCTTCCACCGCTTCTTTATATGGTACTACTGCTTGCATATTCACCTTCCCCCTTTAGCTTGCGATAGAGGAGAAACGCACACAACCCGAGGACTTCGGGTTTTCAAGCGCTCCCTTCAAAAAGACTACCCATAAAATATGGGTATTTGCAGACACCATCGAAGTGCCATAGCATGTCATGGAGTCTTTAATTGAATGTGCCCAATTGGAGACACAGGAGGGCGAAAAAGGCGAAAGTCCCTTTTCCCTCTCTTCTGAAAGCC
>JBGOXA010000186.1:0-4383 GCA_041478915.1 Dehalococcoidia bacterium | reverse complement strand
TCATCGAGAATTGGCGGAGGGACTACAACGAGGTTCGCCCCCATAGCTCCCTCGGGTACCGGCCTCCAGCCCCTGAGGCTATCCAGGCAGCCCCTAACCCCAGCGCCTCTAACTCAAAAGGTGGTATCATAACTGGGGGCCGGTCACCCACTCTTAGCATAATATGCGATATTTATGACCCCCTAACCAAACAGCCTTACACTAGAGACCCCAGATATATTGCCCAAAAGGCCGAGAAATACCTCAGCTCCACGGCATCGCTGATACCAGTTACTGGGGTCCCGAAATGGAGTTTTTCATCTTTGATGACATCAGGTTTGATCAGAATCAACATTGTGGCTTTTACTACATAGACTCTGTTGAGGCAGCCTGGAATACCGGAAGGGAGGAGAATCCTAACTTGGGCTATAAACCAAGGTACAAAGAGGGATATTCCCCGGTACCACCTCACGATTCCCTCCAGGATCTCAGGTCAGAGATTATCTTGACCATGATCAAGACTGGCATTCCCATCGAGGTGCACCATCATGAAGTAGCCACCGCTGGTCAGGCAGAAATTGATATGAAGTTTGACACCCTGACGCGGATGAGTGATAAAATGATGTGGTACAAATATATCGTTAAGAATATCGCTAGAAAACACAACAAAGTAGCCACCTTTATGCCCAAGCCAATTTTTGAGGACAATGGCTCAGGTATGTATGTGCATCAATCGCTTTTCAAGAATGGCAAAAACGTCTTCTTTGACCCCCAGGGCTATGCTCTCAACAGTAAGACAGCTAAGTATTACATTGGAGGTCTGCTGAAATATGCCTACTCACTCTCGGCATTAGTTGCTCCGACCACTAACTCTTATCGCCGATTGGTGCCTGGATATGAAGCTCCGGTGAATCTAGTCTACTCTGCCCGAAATCGCAGTGCCTGTGTCCGTATCCCGGTGTACACCGACAATCCCCGGACAAAGAGGATTGAGTATCGTCCACCAGACAACTCCTGCAACGGCTATCTGGCTCTGGCGGCGATGTTGATGGCTGGGCTTGACGGCATCCAGAACAAAATCGATCCAGGAGAACCTTTGGATAAGGATTCCTATCACCTGAGTCCGACAGAAGCCGCCACCATAAAGACAGTGCCCTCATCGCTGGAAGAAGCCTTAGACGCTCTAGAGAAGAACCATGATTATTTTCTAAAAGGCGACGTGTTTACCAAAGATGCGATTGAGGTATGGCTTGAATACAAAAGAAGCAAAGAGGTCGATGCAATAAGGCTAAGGCCTCACCCTTATGAATTCTACCTCTACTTTGATATTTAGAGACATTTGAAGGGGGAAAATCGATGACTATCGAACAACAGAACAGGGAAGAAGGTAAGCAATACGTTCTCAAGAAGGCAAAGGAGCATGATGTTAAGTTCATCGGGATGTGGTTCACCGACATCCTGGGCATGCTGAAGAGCTTTGTCATCACTGTGGAGGAACTGGAGGGCGCACTCGAGGAGGGGATGGGTTTTGATGGCTCATCTATCGAGGGATTTGCCCGTATTGACGAGAGCGATATGATGGCTCTGCCTGACCCCGATACCTTCCAGTTGCTTCCCTGGGGACCAAAGGAGCACCACGCCGTGGCCAGAATGTTCTGCGATATTTTGAGACCCGGCGGCGAGCCTTTTGAAGGTGACCCGAGGTATGTTTTGAAGAGAAATCTAAAGCGAGCTGCAGACATGGGATACACTTATTATGTGGGACCTGAGTTAGAGTACTTCTACTTTCGCGACTCTAAGGGAACTGAGATGCTGGATGAGGGCGGGTACTTTGATATGACCCCTCTGGATGCGGCCACTGACCTGAGGAGAGAGACAGTCCTCACCCTGGAGGAGATGGGCATCGGCATTGAGTACTCGCATCATGAGGTGGCTACCAGCCAGCACGAGATAGACATGAGGTACACTGATGCCTTGACCATGGCTGACAATGTGATGACCTACCGCCTGGTAGTCAAGCAAACAGCACTGAGGCATGGGGTTTATGCCACTTTTATGCCTAAACCGGTCTTTGGCATCAATGGGAGCGGCATGCACGTACACCAGTCGCTGTTCAAGGGTGAGAGGAACGCCTTCTTTAACAAAGACGACGAGTATTACCTGTCGAAGACCGCCAAGTGCTACATCGCTGGGCTGCTGAAGCATGCTCCGGAAATTACCTCTGTCACCAGCCAGTGGGTTAACTCCTACAAGAGACTAGTCCCCGGCTATGAGGCACCAGCTTACCTTTCCTGGGCAAGGCGGAACCGTGCTGACCTGATCAGGATTCCTGAGTATAAGCCGGGTAAAGAAAATGCCACCCGTATTGAGTTCAGGTCTCCCGACCCCGCCTGTAACCCTTACCTTGCCTTCAGTGTAATGCTGGCTGCTGGGCTGGAGGGAATCGAGAAAGGGTACGAAGTCCCAGAGCCAGTGGAAGAGAACGTATATGAGATGAGCGACGAGGAAAGACAAAGGAAGGGAATAGGCACCCTGCCTGCCAGCCTCTGGGAGGCTGTTCAACTAACCAAGAAAAGTGAAGTGGTGCGCCGTGCTCTGGGCGACCACATTTTTGATGCGTTCATCAAGAACAAGAAGATTGAATGGGACCAATACCGCACTCAAGTCACCGATTATGAGCTTAAGAGGTACTTGCCCATTCTCTGAATAAGTACTGACTTGGGGCCAGCAGCAGAAATTAAGATGCGCATGCTAGAGATCAGGGTAGCTGCCCTTGGTGGAAGCAGGGGCCGCCGACTGTAAGGTCTAAGGGCTTCTATGGGAACAGACCTCTTGACAGCCTTACCTCTGTTGCTTTATTAAGAGCATCCGTGTTAAATTTTAGAGCGAACCCTGGTCTGCATGCTGGGCTACTGCGGCCCGTTCTCTCGCACGGAGGTACTGGGTGAGTCAAGATGTGCAGTTGAGTACGGATCTCGGGTTCCTGCGTGTCAGCGCTGCGATCCCTATGCTTCGTGTGGCCGATGTCGATTTCAACGTCGCAGCCATTATCGAATCTCTCAGAAAAGCAGGCAATGACGGTGCACAGGTACTGACTTTCCCAGAAATGGCAATCACCGGGTATAGCATCGGAGACCTAGTGCAGCATCAGGCATTGTTGATGAAAGCCGAAAAGGGGCTGCGCGACATCCTAGCCGAAAGCGCTAGTTATGCCATGCTGGTGATAGTGGGGATGCCGCTGTACGTTGAGCAGAAGATTTTCAACTGTGCAGTGGTTTTGAATGCTGGACGCGTTCTCGGCGTTATACCCAAGACTTTTCTGCCTGGGTATAAAGAGTTCTACGAAGACCGGTGGTTTGTATCCAGCAGGGATGCTCGCTCAGATACCATCGATTTGGTAGGACAACGAGTCCCCTTTGGCACAGACATTCTTTTTGCGTTGCGAGGGATCACTTCAGCCATCGTCGGAGTAGAGATTTGTGAGGATCTGTGGGTGCCGTTCTCGCCTCATGAATACCAGGCCGTGGCGGGTGCAACAGTACTGCTCAATCTTTCATCCAGCAATGAGGTGATCGGAAAGGCAGACTGGCGCAGAACAATAGTGTCCTCTGAATCTGGCAGATGCATAGCGGCTTACTGTTATGTGTCGGCAGGCATGGGGGAGTCGTCAAACGATGTCGTCTTCGGTGGGCATGCTATCGTTGCAGAGAACGGGACCATCCTTCGGGAATCAGACCGCTTGTCATCAAGTTCCCAACTTGTAGTCTGCGACATAGACCTTGAACGGCTATTACATGATCGCCGTGTCACCACAAGTTTTGGCGATATACCCAGACAATCGAAAACCTTTAGGATTGTTGAAGCAGAGGTCCAGGATCCCCTCCCTAGCACGCTATGGCGACCGCTCGATCCTCACCCTTTCGTTCCAAGCGACCCCACCAGAAGGGCAGAAAGATGCCGTGAAATCTTTTCCATGCAAAGAGCGGCCCTCGCCAAGAAACTATCTGGGGCCAACATAAGCCACGTGGTACTCGGAGTTTCCGGAGGTCTTGATTCTACGCTCGCCCTCTTGGTGGCCGTAAAGACCATGGATTTTGTTGGGTTACCGCGAACAAACGTTCATGCTTACAGCCTCCTCGGCTTTGGCACTACTAAGAGGACCAGAGTTAACGCCAAAAAGCTTTGCCAAGCATTAGGGGTGAGCTATGGACGAGTGAACATCTCGGCGACCTGCGGGTCACACTTGAGAGACCTCGGACATGATGGCCGCGAAGATGTGGTCTTTGAAAACGTGCAGGCTCGCTATCGCACGGAGTTCCTCTTCAACAAAGCAAACGAACTCAATGGTATTGCGCTGGGAACCGGTGACCTTACCGAGATTGCTCTGGGATGGTGCACATTTGC
>JBGOXA010000072.1:0-7243 GCA_041478915.1 Dehalococcoidia bacterium | reverse complement strand
GGTCGTTTATCAACGTGTTCGTGTCATTCTGATCCTTCTGCAAGGAAGGAGAAGAATGACATTACTAAACAACCTCGAATGAATCGAGCTTCGGAATCGAAGCTATGAGGGCAAGAAATGCACAAATCCCGCACCGACGTAGCACAGGATGATGAACTTAGGAAACTTCCCTACCCACAAGGCTGGCATGAATTTCCATAGTGGCATCCTTGAAGAGCCGGCGATTATCCCAGCTATGTCAAAGGGTAAGATGGGTTGAAAGGCAAGGAAAGATATAGCCCAAGGCCCATACCGATTTATCCAGCTTGCCACTCTATCATATCCTTTGGCGAATTCGCCCATCGCTATTTTCTTTCCCAGGTAGCCGGCGTAGTAACCACTAAGTTCTCCGATCGTTCCACCTATGCTGGCAAATAAGGACACCAGTATGGGATTCCATTCTTGGGCTGCGGCTATCATTATTGCCGCAGCTACGGGTACAGGGGCCAGAATGGTCAGATTGCCCAGCAACGTGGTGGCAAAGACGACCAGATAGGCTAACCAGGCGAATCTATCCAATGTCATCCGGAGGGGCGACAAAAGATATTGAAATAGGTAAGCTATACCAAAGCTGATGGCAATAACGCCAACAAGCAAGAGCGCCAAGCGTAACCAACTACCTTGTTTCATTGCTGGTACACTACTAAACGCAGACCGATATTAGTTGTTATCCCACATATCAAGATATCAAGTAGTTGGCGCAAGCATTCTTTCCTTAGCCAAGACAATACTCCAGATGAGTCCGCTGAGCAACTCTCAGAGCGTATCTCCGGCTTATGCGGAGTGGCGCAGACGGGGCAAAGTGCATTTATTGGCCACGCTTGACATTTGCATTGACACTTGTATTGACAATGAGCATCGGCTGGGTTGAAAATGTCTAGTGTTGACTAATGCTGTGATTGAGGAGGGGATATATCATGCCAGAGGCTACTGACGTCTACTGTGACCAGTTTCAAATGAATATCGGTCCATACGGCTCGACACTCAACTTTTCTCTTTCGAATCCGACACCACCGGCGCCGGGCTCACCGCCTCAAGCTGAGCGGCTGGCCACGGTGAGAATGAGCCTGGAGCACATGAAGGTCATGTCATTTATCCTGCGCCGGCAAATCTTAGAGTATGAGCGGAACTCAGGCGTGGTTGTCAGTCTTCCGACACAACTGCTCAACTCGCTGCGAATTGGCCCAGAAGACTGGGAATCGTTTTGGCGACACTAGTGCTTAGTTGCCATAACTCCCGTCACAAAAGTGAGCAGAGACCCTTCTCCTTCCCTACAGAAGGATCAGGGTGACGACACAGGTGTGTTATCTCAGGCATAGCGAAGAATCCCCGTTTCGCTGATTTCGGCGCACACCAATCGCCCCCTTGCAAATTCTCCATGGGTGTGTTATTGTACAATTAACTGGTTCTGGTTTAGGTTATCAATAGACTGTCAGACTTCTTGATTGTGCCTACAGCCATTGGATGACCCAACGTGAGCCAAATACGTTGAGAAAGGAGGTCATCTAATGGGTTTTGTGGATAAGTCACTTCAATGCTCCGACTGCGGGGCCACTTTCACCTTCAGTGCCGAAGAACAAGAGCACTTTGCCACGAGAGGCTATACCAATGAGCCCAAGCGCTGCCAAACTTGCCGCGCATCGAAGAGATCTCAGAGGGACAGCTCTTCTGGCTACAGCTCTTCTGGCTCTGGCTACACGCCCAGGCGACAGATGTTCCCTGCGGTGTGTGCTACTTGCGGCAAGGAAACACAAGTGCCCTTCGAGCCGCGAAACGGCAGGCCGGTTTACTGCAGCGATTGCTACAACAAAACTAGACCGACCCAACGGCGTTAATTCTGCCATGACCAGGCGAAGGGAGGCTGGGATTAGTCCCGGCCTCCACCGCCGCTAGAATGATCGAAGGAGTTGAGGGGGAGCGTGTTATGAATATCTATGTTGGTAATCTATCGCCCGAGGTGACAGAGGAGGAAGTGCGGAAGGCATTTCAGGCCTTCGGGCAGGTGGGATCGGTGAACATCATCAAAGACAGGTATAGTGGCCAGCCTAGAGGATTCGGGTTCGTGGAGATGCCTGCTAAAGACGAAGCCCAAGCGGCGATCACCGGGCTGACCGGCAAGGAGCTAAAGGGGCAAGCGCTTAGCGTCAACGAGGCTCGTCCTCGCTCTGAAGGCGATCGAGGTGGTAGAGGGCCAGGCGGAGGCTATGGAGGTAATAGGCAGCGTTCCTGGTAAGCGGCGCTCAGCATAACACATTCATAGCAGAACTTCCCCCGGCAGCCCGTAGGAGACTACGCGTCGTTTGTCCCAGTTCAGCTTCGCTGAGCTTCTTTTATACACGGATAGTTCTCTGTAAGTTTAGCACTCGCTGGGGGGGAAGCCTCTTGCGATGTCATTACAGGCGACAATTCCCCACCTTGCCCAACGGCGACCGAGGCTGGTCTAAGCGAAGGCAAAGGCAGCCTTGAAGATCATACCATCTATCATTGAATAACATGGCTCACCTATCCCCTTTGCCAGCCATGAGGTCTACCAGGTCGATTCCCAGGGCAATACAAGGTTTTTCCATCGTTTTTGGCAATGGTCCTGTCCCGAACCCGCCTTGGCTTGCGTTTATGCTATAATATCCTTGATCTACTGGCCGTGAAGGCCAGTTTTTTGCTGTGAGGTCATTGTCCCATGTTGCAAGACATCAGGAATATCGCCATCATCGCCCATGTGGACCATGGCAAGACCACCCTGGTGGACGCCATGCTCAAGCAGAGCCACGTCTTTCGTGACAACCAGCAGGTCGGCGAACTCATCATGGACAGTTACGATCTGGAGCGGGAGAAGGGCATCACCATCCTGGCGAAGAATGCGGCTATCACCTACCGGGGGGTGAAAATTAACATCATCGACACGCCTGGCCACGCCGACTTCAGTGGCGAGGTGGAACGGGTTCTGAACATGGCCGATGGCTGCCTCCTCGTCATCGACGCGGTGGATGGCCCCATGCCCCAGACGCGGTTCGTGCTGCGGCATGCCCTCCAGAAATGGCTCAAACCCATTGTGGTCATCAACAAGATTGACCGTGCCTCGGCCCGCCCAGTGGAGGTGGCCAACATGGTGCAGGACCTCTTCCTGGAGCTGGCCATAGACGCTGAACAACTGGACTTCCCCATCCTCTATAGCGCCGCCAAGGCCGGATACGCTCTGGCCAGTCTGAAAGACCCACCCAAGAGCATGGTGCCCCTCTTCGAGGCGATCCTGAAGTACATCCCACCACCCTCCGGCGATGTGCGAGGCGGCTTCCAACTGCTAGTGGCGGCGCTGAGCTATGATAGCCACCTGGGCCAGATTGCCGTGGGACGCATCGCTCGGGGAAAGGTGTCGGTAGGGGATCAGGTGGCCCGTATCTCACGGATTGGCACGGTGACTTTGCATAAAGTCACCAGGCTCTTCGTCTTTGAGGGACTATCGCAGCAAGATGTAGCTGAGGCAGAGGCGGGAGAGATTATCGCACTGGCCGGTCTGGAGCAGGTAGCTATCAGCGATACTATTGCCACCACTGACCAGCCAGAGGCGCTTCCTGCTATTGACATCGGCGAGCCAACGGTTCAGATGACGTTCGGGGTAAACACCTCGCCCTTCGCCGGGCAAGACGGGCAGTGTGTAACCTCGCGGCAGTTGCGTGAGCGCCTCCTGACCGAACTGCAGACTAACGTAAGCCTGCGAGTGCAGGAGACTGACAGCGCCGAGGTGTTCTTGGTATCCGGGCGGGGCGAGTTGCATCTGGCTATTCTGATTGAGACGATGCGCCGGGAGGGGTATGAGTTCCAAGTTTCCAAGCCGGAGGCCATCCTCAAGGTTGTCAACGGCCAGAAGCTGGAGCCATATGAGTTGCTGGTGTTGGACGTGGGCGAAGAGGCCATTGGTATACTGGCAGAGAACCTGGCCTCGCGGCTGGCACAGATGACGGATATGCGCAGCGATGGCCAGGGACCCGTGCGTCTGGAGTTCAATATCCCCACGCGGGGACTTATCGGCTTCCGAGGCTTTTTCCTGAAGGCCACACGAGGCAACGGAGTGCTGAACAGCATCTTTACTGGGTACGAGCCGCTGCGAGGAGAGTTGAAATCCACGCGCACTGGAGTCCTTATCGCTGCCGAAACTGGCGTGGCGGTCACCTATGGCTTGAACAATGCCCAGCAGCGGGGGCTGACTTTCATTGAGCCTGGCACGCGGGTCTACGAAGGTATGATAGTTGGGTTGCACGCCCGTTATAACGACTTGATTGTGAACGTCTGCAAAGAGAAGAAACAAACCAACGTACGGGCCTCAACGGAGGACATTGCCATCAAACTCACTCCGCCATTGCGCATGAGCCTGGAAGAAGCCCTGGAATTCATCGCCAAGGATGAAGTGGTGGAAGTCACGCCCAAAAATGTCCGCCTGCGGAAGCGCATCCTCTCCAACGACAAGCGGTATCGGCTGGGCCGCGAGAAGGCCCAGGCCATAGCAGGGGGATAGAAACCCATTATCTTGACAGTCTGACAATCGGTTGAGGAGGTCACCAGTGGCAGACAATTTGAAAACCATCCATGATATCATATCCGAGCACCATTCCATAAAGCGACATGTGAAGCTTGTCGGAGACTCAGTGAGTGATTTGGAGGCGTTATTCAGGTTGCAGCAAGTACACGCCGGCTGGGCTCAGAGTTCTGTTGAAGCCCTGTCGAAGAAGCAAGAACAACTGTTGCAGGCGATAAGCTTTCTTGAGGAAGGACTCAGGAATCACTTCGCCTTTGAAGAAAAGGCTCTCCCGCTGCTGTTGGGGGAGACCATTATGAAAGCGCTTTTGCTTGAACACCAGGACATAAGTAGGAGACTGGGCGAGGTCAAAGCACGGGTGACCGGTGTTGCACCGGAGGCATTGAGCCAAGAGGAGTTGCTGTCCAGGAAGACCCACTTGCAGCAGAAGATTAGTAACTTATGCCAGATGGTTGAAGAGCACGCTGCTGACGAAGAGGTGATTCTAAAGATGGTGAAAAGGAGCCTGGAAGACGAGGGAACGGGAGGAAAAGCGGCGTGAACCAAGACCTGAAGCTTTATGCTTGTGATCACAGGCATCGCAATTATTGCAGATGCGATGCGCGATCCCTGGTAGGATGCTGATTAATGTCAAGTGAAGCAATCTCCTGCGCTACTATGTGACGGAATATCCAACCTGGACACCCCTCAGAATTTCCTCAGCCCCTTTCACCATGTTGTCGATCAGCTCTTTCACGGTAACCACCTGGTCGATGAAGGCAACGGCTAGAGAGCCTTTAGCTATCGTCTTGATTTTCAAAGGCTCGTCGGGAGATTGTCCCAGTGTCACCTTCTCCAATCTTTTCAGCCATTTGTCCATCGGCAGGGAGTCCCTCTCTTTCATCACCCTCTCGTACTCCTCCGGATTCGGGGGTTCCAGGGCCAGCTGGCGATAGACATGGTCTGTAGGGCTGGCCTCTACTAGGGCCTGCTTGTAGCTATCACGGATGGGGCATTCCTTGGTGGCCAGGAAAGCGGTGCCCATGCATATTCCTTCAGCCCCCATGCAGAGAGCAGCAGCAAAGGTGCGAGCGTCCCCGATGCCACCGGCGGCGATGATGGGGACTCTCGTTTGCCTGGCCGCCCAGGCCACAGCTATCAGGGTGGGGAGCTGGGAGGGGTGCTTAAAACCGACGCCCTCGAGACCTACAATGACCACGGCGTCTGCCCCATGGCGTGCTGCTGACAATACGTGGTCTATGCTGGCTGCCTTGTGAATCCATTTAGCCCCAGCCGCTTTTATGCGCCCACCGTAATCCCCAGGGCGGAACACAGAGGTCTCGATGACCTTGATCCCCTCTTCGAGGGCCGCCTCCAGCATTGCGTCCATGTCCGAGACAAACCCGATGCTAAAGTTCACGCCGAAGGGCTTGTCGGTCATCGCCTTGGCCTTGCGTATGTCTTCCCGGAGCCGCGCCGGTGTGCGGAAACAGTGGGCAGTAATCATGCCAAATCCTCCCGCTTCGGAGACAGGTGCGGCGATAGTTGACTTCCCAATGCCCTGCATCGCGCCCAACATTATAGGGTACTTCGATCCCAAGAGTTGCGTCACTCTGTTATTCCAATTCATCGGGGCCTCCTCGCATTTCGGCTTTGCTATGCCAGACCTCTTGTACTCTTATTATAAGAGCTTTCTCAGCCTCTGGCTATGCTTTTGCCTCTGCACTCCGACCTTTTGTTTGCGCTGGTGAACAATCTCATGGACTCTTATTGTTGAATCGATCGGCGTCTGCTATCATGTGAACAACAGGAGCCTCAGGACACTATGACAATGAAAGTGGGACTGGTCTATGACCCCATCTATCTGGAGCACGATACGGGCAACCATGTGGAGGTCGCGGCTCGGCTAAAAGAGGTTATGTGGCTGCTAGGAAATAGCGGAGTGAACCAAAGACTGGTGGAGATCCATCCCACGCCAGCCTCCCGGGAGGAATTGTCACTAGTGCACACGATAGAACATATCTCGCAAATCGAGAAGGTGGCCCAGTCCGGCGGGGGATGGCTCGATGCTGATACGGTGATGTCGTCAGCTTCTTACAAGGTAGCCCTGTATGCTGCTGGCGGCGTCCTCAATGCTGTTGGTGCAGTGATGGAGAGAAGGGTAGATAGTGCCTTTGCCCTGGTGAGGCCGCCGGGTCACCACGCCACGAGAACGAGCGCTATGGGATTCTGCCTGTTCAACAACATTGCCATCGCTGCCAGGCAAAGCCTGAGAAAATATGGCCTTGATCGCATCCTCATTGTTGACTTCGACGTACATCATGGCAACGGAACGCAAGATGCCTTCTATGACGACCCGGCGGTGCTCTATTTCTCCACCCATCAGTACCCTTTCTACCCTGGCACAGGCCGTATCGATGAGGTGGGTGTGGGGAAGGGGATAGGCACCACCGTCAATGTGCCGCTACCAGCCTGGTGCGGCGATGAAGAATACTCACAGGTATTCCAGCAGATCCTTGTTCCGGTGGCCCACCGCTTTCAGCCCGAACTTATTCTGGTCTCAGCCGGGTACGACGCCCACTGGTTAGATCCTATTGGGTCCATGCAATTGAGCGTCAGCGGCTTTGCTCAGATGGTGCAGATACTGAAAAGACTGGCCTTGGAGTTGTGTCAAGGACGGCTAATCTTTGCCCT
>JBGOXA010000005.1:0-18779 GCA_041478915.1 Dehalococcoidia bacterium | reverse complement strand
TGTAGTTCCAAGGCCTTTCCCTACAGAGATGGTGTGGCTGCTTCGGTCTGCTCACCCAATCCAGCGCCAGACATGGGCGAGGCTGAGCTGGGTGAATTCTTGCAGCCAACCCAGTTGAACATAGGCAGGAAGCTTGTCCCCAATTATTGCGGACATGGCAAGTTCAGAGGCGGGCTGGGAATAGGTATGTGCCAGATGATCGTTGACCCAGGTCAATCTCTGACCATAGCTGTTTTTGCCTCCAGCGGCGGGATGGGCCGAGCTGCCACGGGGATGAGCGGTGGCTATCCGGGGATAAATGATGTCGTTGTCTTCGCCCACGATACCAACATGAGGGAGCTTCTGAAGGAGGGCAAGCCCTATCCCAGGGATTTCGTGGAGGTCAGACAGTGGCTCAAGGAAGGCAAGCTGAAGGCTGGCAGCGTGGAGGTCTACAACACTGCTACCCCTAATATTCCATTCAAGGATGGTGATCTCTTTGCCAGCGCTAGCACGGCCATGGGCGGCTGGGGCGATCCCCTGGAGAGGGACTTCAGTCTGGTGGAGAATGACGTGCATTATGGCTGGACGACTCCGGATGCGGTAAGGACCATCTACGGGGCGGTAACGGACGAAAAAGGGAAGGTGAAAGTAGCTGAGAGCAACAATTTGCGGCAGCAGATGCGCAGAAGACGCAGAGACAGGTCGGTTGATGCCAAAGATTGGTGGAGGGAAGAGAGACAACAGGTAATGAGGAAAGAATTACCCGAAGATGTTTACAATATGTATGCCGATTGTTTGAAATATGGCAAGTTCCGCAGGGAATTCATGGGGATGTGGCAGTTACCCGAGGACTACAACTTATAAGAGAAAGGGGAAGCATGGAACCAAGAGACGAGCGTGTCAGTAAGGAACACCTAAAGCTCATGGTGGAAGGCAAGCTGCCCTGGGAAGAGGTCAAGAAGATGCTGCGCCTCCGCCCCAAAGACAAAGATCGCTTCTGGAAGTACCTGGAGGTATTGCAGGATCGCGTTCCCTGGAAGGATAAGATACTCCTCCGCATCTCCGACCACCTTTATATCGTGGCCAAGAAAGGAAGGGGCAGGGTAGTAAAGTGCGATTGCGGGCATGAATTTGGAGACTACCGAGCTAACTGGAAGCTGAGCTGCCGGGTCTATGTCAGGAGGACGCGTGAGGAGATGGCCGAGGTAGTCTCAGTAGAGGAAGCCCTGCCCAATACGAATCTGGTGGAGATGAGAGAGTTCTATTGCCCGGGGTGCTTCGCCCTCCTGGCGGTGGAGGTGGTGCCTGTCGGCTATCCACCCATCTTCGAGATGTTCCCTGACCTGGACACCTTCTACAGGGAATGGCTGGAAAAACCCCTGGAGGATGAGCGACCAGATTGGTTCCGGGACAGAACTCTAGATATACCTGCAAATTGGGCAAAGGAGGCATAGAATGGCAAAGACCCTAGACCAGGGCTATTTGATCGCTCAGGACGCCGGCGGCTCAATGACCGACTGCTTTCTCGTTGACAAAGACGGGAAATTTGCCACCGGCAAGTTCCTAACCCACCACGAAGACGAAAAGATCAGCTACATCGGCGCTCTTGCGAATGCGGCCGCTCGTTGGGGGATGACCTCTGCCCAGATCCACAAGGAAGCGCTCTTCTCTACCTATACTGGCACAGCCATGGTCAATATCCTGGTGACTCAAGGTGGCAGTAACGTGGGACTGATAGTAACCAGGGGATTCGGCGACATGCCCATCATGGAAAGAGGCCTTACCTGGCTAGGGCAGTCTTATGAAGATATACTGCACCAGCAATTGCACGAGCACACCCCCTGGTTGGTGCAGCCTGAGAACATCAAAGAGGTGACAGAGCGTATCTCACCAGGTAGCTACTACATGGCGCATCATAACTATCCCGGCACCATCATTATTCCCCTGGTGGAAGCAGAGGTAGTCAAGGCAGTCAACGAGCTTCTGGACAGCGGCGTGGAAGTGATCGGCGTTCTGACCCTGGCCTGTTACACTAACCCTATCCACGAAAAGAGGATAAAGGAGATCGCCCTGGAAATGATCCAGAAACGTGGCCTTGATATCCCTGTGGTTACCTCCTACGAAATGTGCGCTATGCCCAACGAGAACGAAAGGTTGAAGACCCTCCTTATCCAGTGCTACACCGCGGAGGTCGCCAGAAAAAAGTATTTCGGTGTGGAAGAGGCAGCCCGGAAGGAGGGATTTAAGCATGAGTTAACGACTCTGCTGGCCTACGGCGCGGCTGCCAACATCCGCTACCAGAAACTGGCCGAGGCGGCCATCTCCGGGCCAACAGGAGGCCTCTTGGGGGGCAAATTCATCTCCGACTTTCTGAATATACCTAACATTGTTTGCTGGGACCTGGGATGCACCACCTGTGATATCGGACTTATCGCCGGTGGACTCTTGCCGGTAGACAAAGAGCCGGTGTTCTCTGGCCACCGTTTGAGGATGCCGATGATCGCTATAGACTCTATCGGCGCCGGCACCAGCCATGTCGTCCATGCCGACGCGGTGACCAAGCGTATCACCATCGGGCCTCAGAGCGTCAGGGCCGATCTGGGTACTTGCTACAAGTCCAATGAGATCACCATCGGAGACATAGACCTCGTTCTACGGTACATGGACCCAGACTACTACCTGGCAGGAACCATTAAGGTTGATAGGGAGAGGGCGTTAAGGGAGTTGGAAAACAGGGTGGCCAAGCCCTTGGGCCAGGATGTATACGATGTGTCCCTCAAGATTCTCGATTTGTTACACGCCAGAGTAGCTGACCATATGAACGGCGTCCTTCTGTCAAGAGGACTCAATCCGGCTGAGTTTACCCTGCTGGTCTACGGAGCCGCTGGCCCGCTGCATCTGTGGGGACTAGAGCGGTTTATCCAGTTCGGCGATATAGTTGTGACCCCCTGGGCAGCCGTCTTCTCCGCCTTCGGAGTGTGCGGTGCTGATTACTTCCATCGCTATGACAGAGCGGTTACTTTCTTCTTGACCCCTGATATGAGCAAAGAGGTCAAACTCTACCAGGGAAGTGTCTTGAGCCAGGCATGGCAGGAACTGGAGCAGAAGGGGCTGGCAGAGCTGGAGTCTGAGGGTATTCCGCGCGAAACCGTGACCTTCAGACACGGGATATCTGGCCGCTATATAGGTCAGATGCATGCCTGGGAGGTCCCGGTTGAGGTAGGCAGAGTCCAGACTCTGGAGGACCTGGATAAGGTGATCGGCGCTTTCGAAAATAACTATACCAGCATCTATCCCGCCGGAGCCCGCTACCCAGAGTCAGGCTACCAGATCACGGAGCTCTATGTTGAGGCCATTGCCAAGAAACCAAAGCCCGTCATACCCTCCTATCCCCTCCAGGGCAAGAAGCCTCCCAAGAAGGCATACAAGGGGCAGCGAGATGCCTTCATGGATGGGAAATGGACTAAGTGCGATATCTGGGAGCAGGACCTCCTGGAACCTGGAAATAGGGTGGATGGCCCGGCCATCATAGAGCATACCCAGACGACCTTCGTCATTCCATCCCAGAATTACGTAGAACTCGATAAATACAGATTCATGAGGTACAGGAAGAAGTAGTTGCGACCCGTGACAGGACAAGTGTCGGTGCTGAGACGATAGTATTTTGCCATCTTGACGGGGGTACAATTACAATATGAGTCGGGAAGGAGGCAATAGAATGGTGGCCAAAGTGAAGAAGGTGGGATTCATTGGTCTCGGGGACATAGGCCTACCTATGGCCAAGAGGGTAGTAACTCACGGATTTGAGACTACAGTGTGTGGTCACGTGAGGCGACAGCCGATTGAGGAAATGAAGGGTCTGGGTGCCAAGGAAGTCAAAACGTCCAAGGAGGTAGCTCAAGCCTCAGACGTCACTATCATCATGGTGCAAAACGACAAGCAGGCAGAAGAGGTGATCTTCGGCCCTACCGGTTTGCTGGAAGGAACGAAAGAGGGCGATGGGATTCTCCTGATGGGCACCTTCTCACCCGCCTTCTGCAAAAGAGTGGGAGAGGCGGCGGGAAAAAGAAAAGTTGGCGTGCTGGACGCCCCAGTGGTGGGGGCTCGTATGGGGGCGGAAGCGGGAACCTTGGGTATCAGCGTCGGTGGAAACAAGGAGGTGCTTGAAAAGTACCGCCCTGTCCTGGAAATAATGGGCAAGATTACCTATTGTGGTGCTCTGGGAATGGGTCAAATAGTCAAGCTGGTGAACAACATGTGCGCCATCATCAACTCATGGGTAGCTGCTGAGGCAATAGCCTGGGGGATGAAAAATGGCGCCAGTGAAGAGTTGCTGGTAGAGCACATCAAAATAGGCTCTGGGAACAGTTTCTCGGTACAGAATTGGCAGTGGCTCAAGTCTATGTGGACTGACCCACCCCCACCTACATACTATGTGGGCAGCAAAGATCTCAGCTACGCCTTGGCAATTGGCCATGAACTGGGACAATCAAGTCCCATTGCGGCACTGGTTTGTGAACTTGCTAAGAAAGGACCGCCCAAGGAGTTTTCTCATCCGGTGAAGAAGTAGAATCCGGCCATTTTCAGGTCGTGGCCTCTGGGGCTGCTATTCTTGTCGATGAGCAGGTTACTGTTGCAGCCTAGGCAAGTCTTGCTGGGTTAACATCATCGGGTTTACTCGACTTGTTGGAGGCTTGCCAACGCCTGTGCCTGACCTCGAGTCGTGTGGTTCAATCAATTGAGTCACGGTGAAAGAGATGGCACGACAGAAGAAGGAAGAACATGGGTAAATCTCTGGATGGGAGGAGACAATGACAACGATACCGGTCAGTATTAGAGTGTTGGGTATATCGGGAAGTCCTATTAAGGGTGGCAACTGTGACACCATGGTGCAGGAAGCGTTGAAAGTGGCATCTGAAGTGCCAGGGGTGGAAACAGAGTTCATCACGCTAGCAGACAAGCAAATTGCCCTCTGCAAACACTGCCAGTGGTGTATAGAAAACCGAGCGCCATGCAAGATACAGGATGACGCCCATATGGTATTTGACAAGATGATCAAAAGTGACGGCTTAATCCTGGGAGCACCTGTGTGGAATGTGAGCGTCGCTCCTCTGTTCCCCATCCTGATGTCCAGGTGGAGATATTACCAATTCTTCACCTATAACTTTAGGAACAAAGTGTCGGGTTTGCTGACCGTTGGATTCCTGGGAATGGGAATGGAACGAGCCTTGGAAGACCTGGAGGTGGTTGGTAGAGGTGCGGGTTTCGTAGTTGCCAGAGGCTGGGCCGTTGCCAGCACAGCCGCATTTGGACAAAGACCGGCGTTCCTGGAACATGGCGTACTGGATGATAAGGCCGGGATGATCCGGGTTCGAAATGTGGCCATGAAGGTAGTTGAAATCACCAGAATGATCAAATACGCCGCAGATGCCGGGGTGACGTTGCCTGAGGAGTATAGGACCACCTTCAGAGGCGCACACCTGAAAGGTAAAGAGGAAAAGATCTTGGTTGACGGCGTCTGGAGAGATAAGGAGTGAGTCCAGTCACGACACGGTACATAGGCCGGTTATAGATTAGGTGCTTGTCAGGTCAGTCCTTCCCTTCGGGAAGGATGACGGGTATAAGAAAAGGGCGAGCCGAAGCTTCAACCTGGTCTTTCGTGTTTCCCCAGGCAAAGGGACAACCTCTTCTCCAGTCCGCAGGCACTACAGTGCAGTTGACAGTCTGCCGTTTCCCGGCCTTGAAAGGTGTACTGGTACTCCCGCTTCAGGAAGTCGGTGCTTACCCCTACGTCTATGTGGGCCCAGGGCATGACCTCTTCCAGGGGGCGCTGGCGATGAGCATAGAAAGAGGGATCAAGCCCTGCTTTATCGAAGGCTTTTTGCCAGTTCTCATAGTTAAAGCGCTCATCCCAAGCATCGAAGGTGGCACCAAACCGCCAGGCATGATAAATGACTTCGCCCAGGCGCCGATCTCCCCGCGACAGGACAGTTTCCAGCAGGCTTGTCTCAGGGTTTTCCCAGGACAGGCGAACTCTTGGGCTGCGCAGGCCCTGCTTCAGTATTTGACACTTGAACTCCAGCTCCTCCCGACTGTTTTGGGTGACCCACTGATAAGGAGTGTGCGCCTTGGGTATGAAGGTTGAGGCGCTGACTTTGACTCTGGGTTGTCCGCCTTTTCCCAGGCGGCGTATCCGATCTACCAGCCTCACGATACCTTCTACATCTTCCGCGGTTTCTGTCGGCAAGCCGATCATAAAATATAGCTTGAAATTGGTCCATCCCTTTCCCATGGCGGTGGCGATGGTGTTCAGAATATCCTCGTCAGCCATATTTTTGTTAATTACCTGTCTCAGCTGCTCTGTTCCTGCCTCAGGGGCAAAGGTCAGTCCCGGCTTCTTGGCAAAACGGAGGGAGTCCATCAATCCCACCGAGAAGCTGTCGATACGCAGGCTGGGGAGAGCCAGCGTAAGAGGGTAGCCGCCACAGCGCTTTGCCAACGTACTCACCAGTGACTCGATGCCTGGATAGTCGCTCACACTGAGGGAAAGGAGCGATACCTCGCTGTAGCCACAGTTCCTGACTAGCTGCTCCACCGCCTCCACTACCTCACGGGCGGCCCGGTGCCGGGGTGGACGATAGATTACCCCCGCCTGACAAAAGCGGCAGCCTCGGCTGCAACCACGCTGGATCTCTACTGCGCCCCGGTCATGGACCACCTCCACGTAAGGGACTACCGGCCTGGTAATCGGCGGGGGCAACTCCGCTACGATGCATCGCTGAATACTGGGCCTTGCCTGAGGAACAGTACCCTTGATGGCAGCAAAGGTGCCATCAGGGTGATAGTCCACCTTATAGAGGCTGGGCACGTAGATGCCAGGAATGGTGGCCAACTGGCGTAAAAGCTCCGCTTTACTTCCCCCCTCCTTTTTCCACCTTCGAAAGGTCTCGATCAGCTTTGGGGTTACCTCCTCTCCCTCACCGATGACGAAAACGTCGATGAACTGTGACATCGGCTCGGGGTTGAGGGTGCAACTGCCTCCAGCGATTACCAGAGGGTGCGACTCGGTCCTGTCGCTGGCGAACACCGGTATGCCAGCCAGGTCAAGCATGTTCAGCACGTTGGTGTAGGTCAGCTCATAGCCCAGCGAAAAGCCAATGATGTCAAACTCTGCCAGCGACCGCTTGGATTCCAGGCTGAGAAGGGGAATAGACGCCTGGCGCAGGGCGGCTTCCATATCAATCCAGGGGGCGTACACCCTTTCAGCCAGGACATCAGGTTGTTTGTTCAGGAGGTCGTAGAGAATGAACAGGGCCAGGTTGGACATGCCGATTTCATAGATGTCCGGGTAGCTAAGAGCGACCCTTATTTCCGCTGTCTTCCAGTCTTTGACAACGCTATTCCACTCGCCCCCGGTGTAACGGGCTGGCCGGCTGACCTTCTGCAAGATGCTGTCTGGGTAAGCCATCAAACCTCTTAGATACCTATTATAATGCCTAGCCGTACCCGCCATCCAATTGAAGACAGCCTAAAGCTCTATTCAGCGATAGTTAAGGTAGGCAACCTTTGAAACGCACTAGGATTGCCAAGAACCGAGAAAAGATAAGGGGTGGTATCTTGGTATAGCCTCGTTTTGTCGTGTGAAATAATTTGCTGAGGTGGTAGTAAGGCAACTAATAGAAGCAATGCAAGGATGGTCACCTGCAAGGACAAGATTCCTTAAACGACTCAAGCACTACGCCGAAGGCCGTCCTCTAAGTTGTTTGCCTAAAGCTAGTGCCCCTGCTAAGGCTAACAACACGGCTGGCATAAGAAGAGAATCTGCACCTTCATCGAGCGCTATTGAAACTAGCCCAACAACAACATTTGCAACGCATGATGATAGCAATAGAATCGCCGCAATGCCAGGCCTGGACAACGCTGAGACACCGCCAAAGGTAGCGACCAGACCTATTGGTACAAGCGCCACTGCCCACCAATGAATGACTGCCGAATGAGCAGCACTGTCTACCAAGATTCCCAGCCCGCCCAGGAATTCCCCCACCCCTACCAGAAGCCCTAATACCATTGCCGTGATTAACATCCAGCCCTCCTGGCAAGGTGTCTTTCGACCTTATCATAACGAACCTTTTCTACTCCGTCAATCATCTATCGGCTCTATGCTAAATTGAGTGGACAAGTTGGCATTACCGTGTCAAGCTGTAGGGTGGGCTTGGCCCCCCAACCCGTCTATTCTCGTCCGATCCCGCGGTGACAACGCAACATCACGACCACTACGCCAGTGGCGCTTTGTGGAAGTTCAGGCTGTCATGGAAGATCACAGACCTAGCGCTGACCTTTGAAAATCCCTGATACTGCACCCGATGGTATAATACACTTGTGCCAATAGGGAGTTGCTATGGATGACAAAAGCCTGCAAATGCTCGAATTCCCTCAGATAAGGGAGATACTCGCCGGATTTACTTCCTTTTCAGCTAGCCGCGAATTGGTGCTCAACCTGCAACCACTTTGTGACTATGAACGGGCTTCCTTACTGTTGAGGCAGTCAGCCGAGGCACGTTACCTCCTTTCCTTGGAGCCGGGCTTCTCTGTCGGCGGAGTTCTAGATATTCGAGAAGTGGTGAAGATGGCAGCACTGGGTAAAGTCCTCGCGTCTGAAAGCCTAATAGAAATTCAACAGACCTTAGCCGCTATCTACCAGGTGCGTAGCAGTCTCAGCAAGTTGTCAGAGAAAGTCCCGTTGCTCTGGAGTATCGCCGGGGGCATGGCCGACCTTCGCCATCTCGGAGAAGACATTTCCGCTTGTCTGACACCAAGCGGTGAATTGTTAGATTATGCCTCGTCCAAGCTGGCTGCAGCCAGGCAGCAATTGAGAGAAGTGCGCCGGCAGTTGTTAGACCGTCTGGAAGCCGTAATGAGGTCACCTAAAGGGCAGAAGATAATCCAGGAGCATTTTATCGCTGAGCGGGAAGGAAGATACGTCGTTCCAGTCAAGATTGAATTCCGGAAAGAAATGAAGGGCATTGTTCACGATGTCTCCAACACCGGAGCTACCGCATTTGTTGAGCCATGGACAACTGTAGAGATGGGGAACACCATGAGAGAACTGGTGACGGAAGAGAGGCGTGAGACAGAGAGGATTCTTAGAGACCTCAGCGCCAAAGTGGGAGCACACGAGGCAGAAATCGCTCATAGTATAGCCCTGGTTGCTGAGCTGGACCTGGCACTGGCGAAGGCAAGGTATGCCAGAAAGGCTGGGTCAGTTGAGCCAATCCTTACCACCTTCAACGAAAATGGGAAAACGACTGCGGGTGGACCGACTGGTGTGCTGAGGCTTATTGAAGCCAGGCATCCGTTACTCGCTGAGAAAGCAGTGCCGCTTTCTGTCGAGATCGGGCGGGACTTCTCCATCCTTGTAATCACCGGACCTAATACAGGTGGTAAGACGGTGGCTCTTAAGACAGTGGGCCTGCTCAGCTTGATGGCGCAGGCTGGCCTACCAATTCCTGCCTCGGCGGAAAGTCGCATCCCGGTCTTTGATAGTGTATTTGCCGATATTGGCGACGAGCAGAGCATCGAGCAAACGATTTCCAGTTTTAGCTGGCACATAGGTAACATTGTGCGTATTATCAACGGCGCTACGGAAAGGAGCCTGGTGCTCTTGGACGAGCTGGGTACGAGTACTGACCCGGCAGAAGGTTCTGCCCTGGCTCGTGCTATTCTGCTTTCCTTCTTATCGCACCGAACAATGACCGTAGCTACCACGCACTATGGTGACCTCAAGATATTCGCTCACACTACTCCCGGGCTGCAAAATGCTTCGCTTGACTTTGACCTGGTTACGCTGGCACCGAACTATCACCTGATTGTGGGCATCCCTGGTGGCAGTAATGCCCTGGCTACTGCTTCACGCCTGGGCCTGGCTCCTGAGATTATCACCAATGCCAAGGGTATGCTGGCAAGGGGGACTCAAGAGTTGGAGACCCTCCTTGCCGGTCTGAGGGAAGAGAAACAAAGGGTGGAAGCCCTGCGCCTTGACCTAAAAAAAGAGAGTGATGAACTGCAACGCAAGAACACCGAGTTAGAAGACGAGCTGCAATGGTCAAAAGCAGAGGGACGAAAGGTTGTCCAGGAGACAAGGGACAGGGTTCTTCATGAGGCGGCAGAGCTGCTTAAGGAAATCCGCCAGGCTGCGTCAGAATTGCGCAAGGAAAAATCAAAGGAGAGAATAGAGCAAGCGCGGAAAGCGATGGGTGTGGTAGAGAAGCGGTTGGAGAGCGAGGTATGGCAGGCGAAGGCAGAGGAAAAAACGGACATCGGCGTACCAGACAACAGCAGGATTACCACGGGCGATACTGTCTGGCTAAAAGAAGCGAGTTTGCAGGCGACAGTGCTCTCGGTATCAGAAGAAACGCAGCAGGTCGAGGTCCAGGCCGGGCAATCCAGGTTCAGGCTCAGCCTCGATGGTGTGGAAAAGGTAACACATCCCAGTGCTGCCCCCGAATTTACCCCGGTGAAAAGACAGATCGGCAGACGGACAGTTTCTCAAGAACTTGACCTGCGAGGGAAGCGAGCCATTGAGATAGAGCCGGCGCTTGATAGCTACCTCAATGATGCTTCTCTGGCTAATTTGAGCGAAGCCCGTGTTATTCATGGCTTTGCCACTGGCACAGTACGCAAAATAGTGAGAGAGTTTCTGGCTGTTCATCCCCTGGTCAAGTCCTTCCGCCCAGGTCAACAGGGTGAAGGCGGTGACGGAGTGACTATTGTCGAGCTTTAGCTGCAGGATGACTTGTTGTCAGAGG
This sequence comes from Dehalococcoidia bacterium, assembly GCA_041478915.1. Taxonomy (GTDB): domain Bacteria; phylum Chloroflexota; class Dehalococcoidia; order UBA2247; family RBG-13-53-26; genus VGOE01. The sequence goes on along the minus strand of JBGOXA010000005.1, from coordinate 7,992 downwards.
AGCTGCGGGTGGGAGCCGGTACCGGTATGCTAGTCCCTAGGCTGTTCTTTCTCAACAGGATAAAGATGATCGGTTTCCTTGATGAACTGGAAACCACTGCTGATACAGCGAGGTCACTATATATACCGCTTAGGCTGTCGTTGCCGGAGATTGGGAATTTGCTCGGAAAGGCCATTGACCCGCAGGATATGCCCAGGGAATTGCCTGATTCTGCCGCTGGTTCGAAAACGGGAGCAGTCCTATTTTGGAGCTCCTCGCGGAAGTGCCTGGTTTTACCACCATTTCCAATTGCGGAAGAACGCTTCAGTGATGGTTGTATTGTTGAGCCACTGCGGTCTCTGCTCAAGGCTGATCTCAGGATCGGCTTGATCCTGGTACGTTTGGGTGCATATGCCGTTGGCCTTTGCCGGGGTGAAAGCCTTATCAACAGCAAGGTAGGAACCGGTCTTGTCCACGGACGGCACAAGAAGGGCGGTTCCTCACAGCAGCGGTTCCAGCGACACCGGGAAAAGCAAATAGAATACTTTCTAAATAGGGTGTGCTGCCATGCACGAGAACAGCTTGAGCCTCAGGCCAAGGCGTTAGATTATATAGTCTATGGGGGCGCATGGACTACAATACTCTCACTTCAAAAACGTTGCCCGTTCCTGTGGCAGTTTGACAACCGTACCTTGCCGCCGCTACTAGATATATCAAAACCAAATAGGGGAGTACTGGAAACGGCAGTAGGTCGTGTATGGTCAAGCAGCGTGATTGAATGGCATGTGGAGGAGAGTCACTCAAAAGTGAACCCGAAGATTCGGCTACAATAGCTGACACCGCCAACGCTGTCGCAAGCACAATCGTCGTCGCTGTCGTCTCTAATGTGCAATAACTCTACCCTGACCATCTCTGGCGATTCCTGCGGCGGCATATATGAGATCAACAAGAGTCCAAGCCAACACTACCAAGATGAGCAGTATGCCAACAACGATCCATGCGGTTGCTGCTCCCAGAATGGACAGAGAGAGCATGAGAATAGCCGTCTTGGGCTTGCCGATGTAGAATCGGTGCGCCCCAAACACACCAAGGAACAAGGCTAACAGAGTGGTAGTGCGCCTCGACTTTGGAGAGATTTCTCCTCTTCTTGTCTTCGCCACCCGCAATCCCAGAAGAGCGGCCAACCCGCCCAACAGGAGAATCATCCGCGCTTGAGGCATGGTTTTCACGAAGTCTGTCCACAACTCATTCGTGACATCTCCGGGTGGGATGTGGGGAAGGCTCCATGACCCCTTGCCCGTCTCGGAGTCCTTCTGGTACAGTGTATCTTTCTCCAGGCCCGCTTCCTCTTTGCCAGCGTAATCCACCCATACATGCAGCGGAGACCAGACGATGCGGTTAGGGATGCCCTTTGCCTCTAAAATGGAGGCCAGAACCAGTGCCCGCGCCTTGCAGTCTCCTTTCCCCGCCCGCAGCGCCTCTCGGACGCTGGGACAGTACCACGGCATGCCGTAAGTTTCCCAATCGTAGCTATACGGAATGAGTTTGAGTACCTCCTTCTCAACCAATGCGGGGTCAGAGGGCATCTCCTGGGCTAGGGAACCAACAGCAATAGGGTCGGTGTGCGGATCGAGGATTCTCCGCACGCCAGTCACCAGCCTCCAAGGGTTGGGGTATAAGATTAGCAGAATCCACAAACAGACGAACAAAGGGGAGTATTTCAGGAAAGTCTTTGTCAACGCTGCCCTCGCCGTGGCTCCGTTAGATCTTGGTTGACGCTCCCTATTTCTCTTTCTTCTGGCTTCTGGTGAACATAGGGGGTTGGCTTATCTTGCTCCCTTTCAGTTTCCTCTTCTTTGGTAAGTCGCCAATCCCGCCTAAAGAAGCATATTCCTATCAATAAACAAGCGCCCGCAAGCACCCACAGAATAAAGCTAGTTTTTCTGGGTATCTCAAAAGCTGCTATGAAGAGGGTTAGTGCACACCCCCCGAAGAACACCCATACGCGCCTGAAAAGTGCTGCCATACCGCCGAACATTATAAACCATATACATGCCTCTAGCCGCAAATTGCTAACCATAATCGAACGGAACCAGACCCGAGTATCCCTCCCCAGTAGTGATGACACCTTTTTTAACTTTTCTCAGCCAGATTTTATGACTTTTCAACTGTCAATTGTCTATAATGGTTTGAGTTCCGATAATCCCCAAGGAGGGCCGAAAACAAAGATCTGCGGTAATACCAAGGGAGGTTGTTGCTATGACGGTCGATTTTAACTTCATGATTGGTGGTGAAGCTGGGCAAGGGATTCAGTCCGTGAGCTTTATCCTGTCGAAGACCATGATGAGAGGCGGGTACAATGTTTATTCTGACCAGGACTATGAGTCCCGAATCAGAGGCGGTCACAGTTTTTCACGGGTAAGGGTCAGAGACAGAGAAGTACAGGCTCAGTCAGAGAAAGTAAATATTCTTCTGGCCCTGAATAAGGAAACGATAGACCGGCATTTGGGTGAGATGAAGCCAGAGAGGGAAGCGTTAGTTATCTTCGATGAACAGACAATCAAGAGCGGGTTGGCAGACAAGGGAGTCATGCTCGATGTACCGCTTGAGCAACTGGCCGTCCAGTCGACTGCCAATAAGATAATGTCAAACACGGTTGCCATTGGTGCTGCTTTGGGGGCAGTTGAATATGATTTTGACCTGCTCGCTGGAGTTTTGCGTGAGGAATTTGGCAGGCACGGGGAGAAGGTTGCCGAAGACAATCTAAAAGCCGCCCGAACCGGTTATGACTACGCTCTACAGCACCGGGGAGAGAGATTCGGTCAGCGTCTGAAAACTCTGAAACCACCAGGAGCAAGCAACAAGATATTTCTTACCGGCCATGAGGCAGTTGCTTTTGGTGCTATGGTTGCTGGCTGTAAGTTTGTAGCTGGTTATCCGATGACACCAACCACCTCTATTCTGGAGTACATCGCCCAAAAGGGCAGAGATTTCAATGTCAAGGTAATCCAGACAGAGGATGAGATTTCTGCTATCAACATGGTCATAGGTGCTGGCTATGCCGGTGTCAGAGCAATGACGGCGACATCCGGTGGTGGGTTTTGCCTCATGGTGGAAGGCCTGAGCCTTGCTGGGATGACTGAAACACCTGTTGTTGTCGTGCTGGGACAGCGTCCCGGTCCGGCAATAGGACTGCCTACAAGAACAGAGCAGGCTGAGCTATGGTTCGCCCTGCATGCCGGGCATGGTGAATTTCCACGGGCGATCTTGGCTCCGGTCAGCGTTGAGGATGCGTTCTGGCTGACGATCAAGGCTTTCAACCTGGCCGAAAAATACCAGTCACCGATCATCATCCTCACTGATCACGACCTCGCTGATTCATACAATACTGTGGAGCCTTTTGACCTGAGCCAGGTAAAAATTGATAGGGGTGAGCTCCTCTCTGAACAAGAAGTGAACCAGCTCCCCACCTACAAAAGGCACCTTATCACCGATTCTGGCATATCCCCACGTGCCTTACCTCTGGTAGGGAAAGCCCTCGTGGTAACAGATTCTGACGAGCACAACGAGGAGGGGCATATTATCGAAGATGCCGAGACGAGAAGGCAGATGGTGCTCAAGCGCATGAGGAAACTTGACGGTCTTAAGAGTGAACTGGGCAAACCCCGTATCACTAAGAAGCCCGGCGCCAAAATCACTCTGATTGGCTGGGGAAGTACTTATGGTGCTATAAAGGAAGCCCAGGAGCTACTGACGGAAGACGGCCTTCCTGTAAATCTCCTCCACCTGAACGAAATATGGCCTTTCCCGGCGGACGATGTTGTTTCGATATTGCGCGACTCTAGAAAGAACATCTTCATTGAGAGTAATGCCACTGGTCAACTGGCCCAATTGGCTCGCAGAGAGACCGGTATCAAGGCGGACGCCAGTATCCTGAAGTTTGACGGACGCCCATTTTCAGCGCAATACATCGTCAATGAGGTGAAAAAGGAGGCATCCTGAATGGTGACCAAAGTAACCATGGAAGACTACGCCGCGGCGTCAACGATTGCCTGGTGCCCCAGTTGCGGAAATTTTGGAATTCTGCGCGCCGTTAGAAAAGCACTTGTATCGCTCCAGATTGAGCCTTACCAGGTGCTGATGGTATCAGGTATAGGCCAGGCTGGTAAGTTTCCGCACTATATCAGATGTCATGTATTGAATGAACTTCACGGTAGACCTATTCCTGCAGCTACCGCTGCCAAAATAGTCAATCCCGAGCTTACGGTTATCGCCATTTCCGGTGATGGTGATGCCTACGGTGAAGGCGGCAATCACTTCATTCACTCTATGAACCGAAATGTTGATATCACCTACCTAGTGCATAACAACCAGGTTTATGCTTTAACTAAGGGTCAAGCATGTCCCACTACTGACCTGGGCTACACCACCCGAATGAACCCTCAGGGAGCCTGGGTTAGCCTCAGGCCCCTTGCGCTGGCGGTGGCATGTGATTGCAGCTTCGTAGCCCGCGGGTTTGCCGGCGAGGTTGACCATCTGGCCAAGTTGATAGAAATGGGAATCAAACACAGAGGCTTTGCGCTTATCGAAGTCCTCCAGCCTTGTATTACCTGGAACAACAAGAATACATTTCAGTGGTACAAGCAGAGGGTTTACAAACTGGAGGGTGAGGTCGGCTATGATCCTGGCGACAGAACCGCGGCTTTTAATAAGGCACTGGAATGGGGCGACCGGATACCTATAGGCGTTATCTATCAAAAGGAAAGGCCTCTTTTTGAAGAGTACATCGGAGTTTCTGCTGCAACACCTTTAGTGCGTCAGAAAATCGACCCTTTGCAGTTTCGTGACCTAATGAACGAGTTCAAGTAAGCGTTGTTTGAAAACTGCAATTTCCGCGATGTTCTTAGTCTGCAAGGTCTGCAAGATTCGGGATCGGGGTCTCAGGTGGTAGGCTATCTCAGCGAAGGGTCTATACCTGTTCAGTTGTTCTCCCAGGGCGATAAGATGTAAGCCTTTGGTGATGAGTAACGTGGCTGGGCCTGGCTAGACGCTACACTAAAATGTGGTTTCGCCTTTTGGCTCTTGATTCCTCATAGACCTGACGGCGTGCTTTCAGCCGCTCCCGTGGTATGCCGCACATACCCTCCCACCTGGCCGCCCAATCATGATAGTCCTCGTTATCCCAAACCTCGTCCATTATCTCCTCCACCCGAGCAGCATACCTCTTGATCTCCGGTTCCAGGCTGGTGAATATCTTCTCGGCGCCCGGGTGAGTCGCTTTGGCCCCATGCTGCTGAATTATGCGCCACATGGTCTCGGGGTGGTCTATCATGGGACACGGGCGGAGGGTATTGTAACTGAAGGGCTGGCTCTCTTTTATGCCCATGAAAAACGGCGAGGCTAGTGCCTCGGCCAAACTGCAGTTGTTGATGTTGTGAGTAGCGAAGTGACAGAAGATACACGGTTCCACGTCGCCCTGGTGGTTTATGTGGAAGTACAGCCTGCCACCGGCGATACAGCCGCCAGTGAGTGTCCCGTCGTTCCAGAAGTCAATCGGCAATATGGGCTTCGTCTCTCGGAAGTGGCGCATGGCAATCCGCAACTTATTGCGCTGCTCCGGCGTCGGCATCAGGCTGATGTCAACATCATCGCCAACCGGCATGTACAAGAAGAGCCAACCATAAAGGGCACCCTTCTCAATCAATAAATCCATCCACTCCTCGGAGCACACCGCGTCCAAGTTATCACGGGTTAGCAATGAAGAGAAACCGAAGACACAGCCAGCGTCACGGAGGTTGTCCATAGCCTGCATCACCTGGTTGAAGGCTCCCTTGCCGCGCGAGGCATCCGTGTATTCAGCCGGCCCATTAACACTCAACTGCGGCCCGACGTTGCCCAACTGTACCAGCTTCTTGGCCATACCTCTGTCGATCAAAGAGCCATTAGTGTATAGCTGGAAGAAGGACTTGTTGTGCTTGCGGATAGTAGGCAGTAGTTCCGGATAGAGGAATGGCTCGCCGCCGAGTACGATGAAAAAGTTTATGCCTATATCCTCTGCCTCGCCTATCACCCGGTCGAATACCTGCGGCCTCATATCATCCTCACGCCTGTAGCTAGCAGCGTAGCAACCCTGGCAGCGGAAGTTACATCTGATCGTCGGGGATATCAGTATGGTGTAGGGTGGAGTTATGCCATATTTCCGCATGCAATACTCACGAATTTGTGGGTCACGGAACAACATGCTTACCACCATGCGTGCTATGTAACGTCGGCGTACATTGGGATGGACGTTAGCCAGTATCCTGCCGAGGAACTCACGCCCTGGTTTTCCCTCGCCGAGCCAGTTATAGGCCCAGTCACGGATAACACCCTGCTTTTCACTCCTGGCAATATGCTCAATCGCCTTGATAACATACGGGGCCCCTTTATCCGGGCTGTTACCTAGAAGGCCTAAAGCCTGGCCGAGCACACGCTCAGCTACTTCCCTCTTTGCCCGCTGTACAATTCGCATTGCCACTTCTCACCACCTATGCGGATATATGAGAACAGCAAATCTTCCCCTTGGTTGGCAAATACGGGAACTATTATATTTAGAAGTCCGAGGTAATACAATACCTCGTGCTCGTCGGTGGTGTCAAGAGGAGTGTGTAGAGAGCTCTGAAAAACTTCACTCGGGTCAGACATGCATAGTTTTGGTGAGGTGAGCTTGGTAGAATGGGCAAGAGCTGGAAGGAAAGGAGAGACCGTGCTGATGCCCAAAGATAGGCAAAGGGACTTTTTCGATGAGTGTGTATATGCCAACCTCTTACCTGCGGATGATGAACTGCGGAGCTTGAAATAATGTGTCAATCTTCTATAAATAAATCCGGGACGTGCCATGTGAGGCATCAGGTAGTGTTCGGAGTTTGGCGGGTGGACAGAATAGATGCCCTACTGTGCCATGCTGTATGGCATTCGAGAATCACCTCATTGGCTATCCCGCTCTTAGTCAGTGTCTGCTGATTGCGGATCACCCTCAGCAGCCACGAATCAAATTATCTTCACAACCCTCAAGGTTGAAACCGTTTCACGTGTGATTACTCCTGGAATATTGCCTAGATCCTCCCGAATGAAACGGGACATCTCGGCAGAATTAGCAAAGACGCCCCAGGCCACTATGTCATAACGTCCGGCGCAGATCACTACGTGGAGAATCCGCGTATCGGATGCCAGTTGCTCTGCAACAGACTCAATACTGCTGGGATGGACTTTCAACACCAGTCCCACGGTTGCTCTGTACCCCAGCGCGAACAAGTCTGGCATGCCCACTACGGTCACAATGCCCTCGTCTAGAAGTCTCCCAAGTCTCTTGCGTGTAAGTGCTGCTGCTCAGTCCGATTCTACCGGCAAGTCGCAGGCTGGTGATTTTTGGGTTGACCTCTAACTCTCTGATCAGAGCCAGATCAATCGGATCCAGGTTTGCCGGTCTTTGCCATCTTCCGACTATGAATTGGCGTCTGCCCGTGAGTACGGCCCAAGTACTCTTGACGTCAACTAGGCACGGTAGGATTTCGGCACTGGCAAGGTGAGGAATACTGCCCAATGTGTCCCGGATGAAACGAAACAGCTCTTTGGAGTCATGTTTAGCCACCCACGCCACAATGTCATAACGTCCGGTAGTCAAGAGCACTGCCCCCATACCTGACTGGCGTGCCAACTCATCGGCCACCGCGTCTACGTTGCCGCCACGAACGTTGATGAGCATATGTACCCGTTCCTGATACCCCAAAGCTACCAGATCGGAGACGGCACAAATCTGAATGATATTCTCAGCCAGTAGCCTTTGCAGTCGTCTGAATACCGTGGTCGGAGGAATTCCGAGCTTGGCTGCAATTCTGGTATTTGACTGCCTTGCGTCCGCCTCTAACTCTTGTATCAGCCTGAGATCAGTCTCGTCGACTCCGCGAGTGGTTCGTTTTCCTGACATAGACACGCCTTCTGAGGAAGCCTCATTTCAATATGGTAACGGGGGAT
>JBGOXA010000090.1:0-6766 GCA_041478915.1 Dehalococcoidia bacterium | reverse complement strand
GCTGATAGGGTTTCTATTCTGACCAGGGTTTAACCTAGTGCGCACACTAGGTGGCAAGGAGAGGAGTGCCAGCCGGTCGGAGGTGGTGCACCGTGGAATATCTTTACCTCTTTGAGAGTTCGGTGTGGAACACCTTGTACCTGTCGAAACAGGCCTTTAGGCTCCCAGCCTCTTCAAGAGGAAGAATATCCTTGGACTGGTGATTCTCAGCAGTTTGTACTTCTCGGGCTTCTTGTTCTTCAATATTTGAGCGGATGATACGCTCGATGCACGACCTCAATGGTCATAAGGGAGGGCCATCCCCACTACTACTGCAGGGTTGGGGAGCCGGATCGGAACCGCAGTCTTGAGCCGGCCCTCTGATGTCCGTTTCGAGTAGCCCTCCACCTGGGATTTCCTGAGGGATTCACTCGTGTTTGTGCCTGTGTGATTCCCATAGGCACAGTTGAATGCAAAGTCGCTGGTTGTTCAGAGCCGGCTCCAAGCCCTCTGGTTGGAAAGAAGCTAGCCTTCGGAAAGTGAGGGACAGGACTCCTCTGTCATGCCAGCAGCCCTTCCAGTTCGTGCTTGGCCCGGCTCCGTTTAGGTTGTGAATGCTGTTTTGCATGGCTCTGAGCGATGGTGGAAAATCCGTGATTTTGGCTAGGTGCTACCCACAAGCGATTGTTAGCCGATCTTGTGGGTGAATATGCCATCAAAGGTAATCCCCCTCTGGAGAGGGAAGTAGAGGCCATCTGGCGATGCCTAAGAGTCATGGCACCCTTTTCAAGCGAGGCCGCCGAATGCCAGATTGTGGCTCCTCCTAATGCTATCGAGTCCCGCGGAGCCGCGCGGCCTCCAACCAGGGAAGTGATATCATGACTGGGGGCTGGTCAAGGAGACACGTTCGACTTTAGAGACATCATAGATGGAGGGTGCGAAATGGCAATCAACGTCGAATACAGCTTAGACGTGAAAGCAAAAGCAGAGAGGTTATGGGATATTCTCACTGATGTGGACTCCTGGCCAAGTTGGCAAGGGACGCCTTTTGTGAAACTATCTGTGCCCAGTCAAATAGTGGAAGGTTCCACCTTTGTTGCCAAACTCGGTGGGGTGAATAACCCCCCAGCAAGCTGGGGGGTTATTCACTAGACGGATAGCCACAGGCGGAACCTATGGCTTCATCCAAACAGCGGAGGGCGAAGACCTTTTCTTCCATCGAAGCGAACTTCAAGGCGTGGACTATAATTCCCTAAGAGAAGGGCAACAAGTAGAATTTGAGATTGGTCAGGGGCACGATGGCCGTCCCCAGGCAGTCAAAGTGAGGCTTGCACAGCCTAGAACTGATTAGCATCAAGCCCAGCCAGCGGATTTGGAGAGACCTAGCCACTTTCTTGAGTTCGCCAACTCCACCGTTGCACTTAATGACGAAAGGTGACCCCCGACAGCCAAATCCCTTCTCAAAAGTTGCCCTCAATAGCAGCCTCTCAGGACAATGGTGTCTTGTAGAGCTTCAGGCTGCCCTGGAGTGTGAGTCACCAAATGCAGCGTTGTAACATCCCCTTTTCCATCTTCCGAGACTGCAATTCTGAATCTGTGTCTAGACCAAGTGTGCTATAATGATACAGGTGATTCTCCTGCACGAACAGTAGATGAGCGACTCGGAGCACGGTGATGCCTCAACACTGGATGACCATGACAACTGCTGCTAGTTTCGACATAGACCGCAAGGCTAATTCCCCTATCAGTGGGTGTGTGGGTATGAAGAAAGGCTTCTCCAGTACCCATTCTCCTGGTTGGGCTGTTACCTGATAACTAGAAGCAAGGAGGAAGGCTAAGAGATTCTCTCTATTAGCTTCTTGCCATAGCATCAGGTGTTGTCATTTTCAGCCAAGAGGTGCCTTGTAGAACTTCAGGCTATCGTTTAGGGTGATCAAACGGGGTTAGGAAAGTGCCGCCATAGACGGCACAGAAAGGAGGACAAAGATGAGGATTGCCAAAGTTATTGCGATTGTGGCTGTAGTCTTAATGGTTGCGGGGCTAGTCGTGGGAACGGGCTGTGGTACACAGGGGCCTCAGGGGTCAGTTGGGGTTGGTATTCAGAGCATCGTGAACAATGGGGATGGTACCTTTACACTGCATCTCACGGACGGGTCGAGTTTCACCACTGACAATCTGACAGGGCCGCAAGGAGCCACAGGGTCCACAGGGAGTGCAGGGGCCTCCTGGACTGGGCTATAGCCCCATGCAGATTACCTTACTGCGCTGGTACGAGGCGAACCAGAGTGGCATAACATTTGCTGCAGGCTGGGCTCCTTACGGCAGCTGCTTTGATGGCGCCAATATCTGGGTGGCAAACTTTGGCAGCAATAACGTGAGCAAGCTGTAAGGCGTTGTAGAAAGAAGCGTGGGGGCTGCACCCTCGGCAAGTACTTTACCGGGAGAGCGTCTTCCTCGCCGAAGAATTGACGCCAGGCTGTCTTCCTTGTTTCGCGAAGGAGCGAGTTGGACATACACCAAGCCGCCAACTACTCAATGGTGCTAGGTGCGATTGCCACCAAGCCTCCATTTCTGGAGGACGGTACTGCGAACAGTTTGGGCCTTGCCACAAGGCTGGGTAGAAATCTGCAGCTAAGGGGAGATGGGTTTTGCCAACGTCACAAGGATTCCCTTTTGACAGCCGACTAAACGACATGACGAATTATTAAATCCATAAAAAGGTGCGCTGGTTTCAGAAGCCAAGGACTTGAAGCTAAAGGGACCAGTCGAAAAATGAACGATTTTTTGAAAGGCCTGAGGCGAGGATCGAGGCGGGCAGGATGGAACGGTGGACACAAAGCAAGGGGCAACAACCGGGAGCGAGGGCCATATACTCGGCAGAAGGGGATGTTGGCGTATCTCACCCGCGGAGACGAGTGTACTGCATAGGAAATGGCAGATGGAAGAGGCTGGACCCAGGTGTCAGCCGAGGTGTTCCTCGGTCGCAATGGATGGATGCGGGGAATATGCACAGAACGCTCGGGACCTAAGACAAGATTGGCCGCCAATCTTCCAAAATTACGACTGCGATACCTGAGCACTTAGGCACAAATCACGAAGGAATACCGTGACACCAAGTGCGATCGATAGCAGGCCCGGGGCGTGGCATGATCTCCGACAGACGGACACACATTTACATACAACGCTGACTAAAGGCTATGGTTCAGGCAGATGCTTACTCTGAAGGCCTATTTATTGAAGAAGCAGTCACACAGCTGATTGCCGAAGGCTTGGCAGTGCGCGGAAGGGGGAAAGTCGGATGGCCAAGGCGATGGGACAGAAGGACAGCGAGGAGAGGACGAAAGCCAGGGCAGAGGCAGCAGCAAAAACCCGAATCTAACTGGGGCTGGGCCTCTAAACCAGCGGGGTGGGAGGCCATTCTAAGATAAAAGTAAGAACTTTTGACAAAACCTTCGCACTGGTCTATTGACCCGGGCCCAGCATTCCCGGGTGGGCACTATCGAATTCGATCAGCCTCCGGATAGCTCGGGCCGCCCCCCTCATCGACAGGAAGAGGGGAAGACCAGCTTCCAAACACATTTGCTGCGCCCTCAACGAGGCTTGCCGCGAGCTCTCATTGGCCAGGAAGTGGAGGACCACAGCCACGGGAAGGCGGCACTTCTTGGCAGCAGCGATCATTGGCCCAACGGCTAAGGCTACCATTGCCTCAGTGACTTCCATCGGATTGAGGTCAATGGAGTAATGAAATATGGCCAGATCTATCCCCCGCCAGTCTTCAAGCATATTCACCAGGTCACCCCACCCCCTGTCCCCCGGGGCTACTATCCTGTCCCAGTGAATGCCCTCCAGGCCCGACGCAGTCTGTTTGCCCACCACTCTGTCCCGCTGTGAGATAGCGTTCAGGCCGTTAGTATCAATGGGGTTGCGAAGCATGCTGCCAGCCAGAGGGATGAACGTCTTCAGCCTATCCCTTACCTCTGGCGGTATGGGAGGCAGCCTCACTCCTTCCCGCTCGCATTCATCCGTGGCTAGAACGCTAGCGCCACCACCATTCCCTGCAACACAGGCGTTGGGTCCGCGGGGCGGCCTCATGCGCAGCAGTGCCACCAACACGTCCACCATCTCCTCGACGCTGTATACCCTGACGGCTCCGACTCGCCTCAGGAGCCCGTCCCACACAGCATCGGAGCCGGCCAGGGCACCGGTGTGAGAGGCAGTAGCGCGCCTCCCACCGTCGGTGTACCCGCCCTTGAACACCACCACCGGCTTCACCGAGGCAGCAGTGGCGAGTGCCTCAACCAGACGCGGACCATCCTTGGTGCCCTCAATGTAGGCAGCAATGACCCTGGTCTGTGGATCACCGGTCATATACTCCAGGAGATCGCATTCGTCGATGTCACAAGCATTGCCATAGCTGACACCCTTGCTGAAACGGAGGCCTCGCCGGGCAGCAACGCGAATGATATAGGTGGTATTACCGCCACTCTGGCAGATCAGCCCTATGGGCCCTGGCTCCTGAGGAAAATCGGTACAGAAGCTTAGCCCCGATTGCGGACAATAGAGGCCCATGCAGTTAGGGCCGACGATGCGCATACCGCTGGGGCGGGCAATTTCCGTCAGCCGCCTTTGGATTTCAATGCCCTCTTCCTCGCCCGTCTTGGCAAATCCGGCGCTGAAGATGTGAATGGTCTTCACCCCGAGATCGCGACACTCCGCGACCAATTCGGGCGTGCGCCGGGCAGAGACGCAGCCTACCACGTGGTCTACAGGGCCGGGGATGGCGTGGAGACTGGGGTAAACGGCGACGTCTGCAATACCACCCCCCTTGGGGTTTACCCCGTAAATCTGGCCACGATAACCAAACCTCAGAAGCGGGTCAATGAAATACGCCTTTAGCCACCACCTTTCTGGCTCAGCTAAAGCACCAACCACAGCTACCGACCGAGGGTGGAAGATATACTCCAGCGAAGGGCTTTGCTGGGCCGCTGCCGATGTCGGTGCAGTCATCTGGGATTTCCCATATCAACTCTTGATAAAGCCGTGCCTTGCCCTCCTTGCATGGGCATCAGCACAGTGCCCCGCGGCTGCAAAGCTCCTTGGGAACTCCGTTGACTGAGCCAAACAAAACGCATGTTACGGCACCCACGGGCACTTCAGCTAATGAGCGTTATTAGGCTGTCAGCTCTGCTAATCTCTCCGGGCTGAGGATGCCATCCTTCGGATCCCAACCTCTGGCCTCATAGTATTCGGTGACTATTTCATCGAGTTTCTGCCCATCGTACGGTGGGCGCATCTGGCCGCGCACCTTGACTGGCTCAGTCAAGAATCTTCTGGGCATCGTGTCGTCTTTTCTTGATCCCCCCTCCCGCAGGTTGAAGGCTTTCCTCAAGTCTAGGCCCCGAGCAGCCGCCTTCAGAAGCGCGTCACCGTCCATAGGTATGCCGGTAGCGGCTGAATAGATTTCCGCCCATAGATTGACGGGGATATTAACAATCTGGTGGTAGAAGTTGCATGCCCCGAGGCATTCCACGACAAAAGCATAGTCCTCGGTCCATCTGGTTAGCCAACCATGGTTGTATCCTCGGGAATCGGATAGGACCCGCTCCATGTCCCTCTGGGATATGCCCATCTCCCTGAGGGTGGTCTCGATTACCTGGGGCGGTTGACCATAGAGTTCTCTGGGGTCTTGTGAGTGGCCGATGACATTGGTTAGCAAGCTAGATGACCAACTGCTGAGGTGAACCCTCACATCGCTGATGCTACAACCAACCCCCTTGCAATGAACGGCGTATTGGTCTGCCCCCCGCCCGATAAGTTTCGGTGCCTCAATTAGACCGTGGGCCAGAATATCGCCGAAGCCTATCCGATAAGCAATCCTCCGAAGCAGATCCTGAACCACTGCCGGCTGCCAGTCCAGTTCGAGGCCTCCAGTATCTTTCTGGTCTATTACTCCCCGCTGATAAAGTTCGATAGCCATGGCGACTAGACAAGCTACGGAGCTGTAGCACATGCCCAGCCGATTGCAAAGCTCGGCACATCTATATGCTTCAGCCCATCCCTCCAGGCCACAAATGCCGCCAAAGGAAACCACAGGCGCCGAAGCGCAGGATATGGCCATCGCCGGCCCACTTCTTATCCTCATGAAGTGCTTGCAGCCCACGGGGCAGCCGAGGCAACTTATCTTGCCATGTCGCTCCATCAGTGGACCCATGAACGTATTGATATCAAATCCCTTCATGACTTCCTCATCCGCCGCCTGCTGGAAGTTCTTGTAAGGCATTGAACCGTAGGGCTCTCCTTTGATCAGGGCCGGCAACGTCATAAGGGTGCCAAGATTCCGGAAAGATTCGATGTAGGGAAAGTCCATTATCTGCTGGCGAAGGCCGTTGACCAGTTCCATGAACCTTTTTGGTTCAGCTATGCTGATCCCCTGGCTGCCACAGACGGCCACAGCCTTAAGGTTCTTGGAACCCCATACCGCCCCCATACCAGTCGTGGCAAAGGCTGAGTACTTGTTGGCTATAATACTGGCATCGTTGACCAGATTCTCACCGGCGGGCCCGATAGCTGCCACTGCGTATTTTCTGCCCAGCTCACGCCAGAGGATATCAACGGTCTCCCAGGTATCCTTTCCCCATAGATGGTCGGCCCGCCGAATCTTAACCTGATCGCCTATCTCTAAGTACACAGGGCTGTCGGCCCTGCCCGTGATTATCACATGATCGTAGCCGGTGAATTTCAGCGCCCCCAGGTGACCGCTGCCTGAGGTGCCGATAAAGTGCGCAAT
>JBGOXA010000084.1:0-6920 GCA_041478915.1 Dehalococcoidia bacterium | reverse complement strand
GTCTGGGGCAACTCCTATGGTGATGCCTTTGCCGTGGGGGATTCTGGCACCATCCTGCATTATGATGGCAGCTCCTGGAGCGAAATGGCGAGCGGTACTGGAAACAAGCTTTGGAATGTCTGGGGCAGTTCCTCCTCCGATGTCTTTGCTGTGGGGGAGTGGGGCACCATCCTGCATTACCCTGAGGGAGAGCCCACGATAACCTCGGTCGATCCCAACCAGGGCTTTCCGGGTCAGACCCTGAGCAATGTCATCATCACCGGCACCTACTTCACTGGTGCGACTATAGTAAACTTCGGCTCAGGGATAACCGTCAACAGCTTCACCGTGGATAGCGCTACCCAAATAACTGCCAGTATCTCCATTAACAGCTCGGTGATGCTTGGTGCTAGGGATGTCTCCGTAACCGCGCCGGGAGGCTCGGCCACCAAGACGAGCGGTTTCAGCATAGTGGAACCAGTTGTTAGCCCCGATGGATGGGCCTGGCAGAATCCTTTGCCACAAGGGAGTCTCCTCTGGGATGTCTGGGGCAGCTCTGCTTCCGATGTCTTTGCTGTCGGGCTGGATGGCACCATCCTACACTATGATGGTAATTCCTGGAACGCGATGACCAGCGGTATCGAGTCTTGGCTTCATGACGTCTGGGGCAACTCCGCCTCCGATGTCTTTGCCGTGGGGGAGTCTGGTACCATCCTGCACTATGACGGCAATTCCTGGAACGCGATGACCAGCGGTACCACAAACAACCTTCTTTGTGTCTGGGGCAGCTCTTCGTCTGATGTCTTCGCCATGGGTAGGGAGGGCACCATTCTCCACTACAATGGCACTGCCTGGAGTCCGATGACCAGCGGCATTGCACATTCCCTTTGGGGGGTATGGGGTAGTTCTGCCTCTGATGTCTTCGCCGTAGGCTATGGAGGCATTATCCTCCACTACAATGGCACCGCCTGGAGCGAGATGATCAGTGGCGTCGGAAGTGATCTTTATAGTGTCTGGGGTAGCTCCTCCTCCGATGTCTTTGCCGTGGGGGATGGTTGCACCATCCTGCATTATGATGGCACCGCCTGGAGCGAGATGGAGACCAGTACCGTCCCGTTTAGTCTTATGGATGTCTGGGGCAACTCCTCCTCCGATGTCTTTGTTGTGGGACAGATTGATAGTGGTGAGATAAATGGTATCCTGCATTATGATGGCAGCAGTTGGAGCGAGACGACCCAAACAAACGTACTTGGGCTTAATGGTGTCTGGAGCAGTTCCACTTCCGATGTCTTTGCCGTGGGGTACGGGGGCGTCATCCTGCACTATGATGGCAGTTCCTGGAGCCAGATGAGCTGGAGTGTTACCAAGAATCATCTTTGTGGCGTCTGGGCAGACTCCTCCTCTGATGTCTTTGCCACGGGAGCTTTTGGTACCATCCTGCACTACAATGGCACCTTCTGGAGCAAGATGCAGAGTGGCGTTGCGCACGATCTTTTTGGTGTCTGGGGCAGTTCCTCCTCCGATGTCTTCGCTGTGGGGGGTGGGGGCACCATCCTGCACTATAATGGCACCTCCTGGAGCAAGATGGGGAGTGGCGTCGGAACCAATCTCATGAGTGTTTGGGGTAGTTCCTCCTCCAATGTCTTTGCCGTGGGGCTTTATGGCGTTATCCTGCACTATGATGGTACCTCCTGGAGTGAGATGACCAGTGGCACCGACAACGATCTTAATGGTGTCTGGGGTAGCTCTTCCTCCGATGTCTTCGCCGTAGGGGAAGCTGGTACCATTCTGCACTATGATGGCACCTCCTGGAGCGAGATGAGCAGCGGCACTGAAAATGACCTTAATGATGTCTGGGGTAGCTCCTCCTCCGATGTCTTTGCCGTGGGGGGTTTTGGCACCGTTCTGCATTATGATGGCACCTCCTGGAGCTCGGTGGCCAGTGGCACTGAAAACGACCTTAGGAGTGCTTGGGGCAGTAGTTCCTCCACCGATATCTTCGCCGTGGGGGATGGGGGCACCATCCTGCGCTATAGCGGCAGTTCCTGGAGCGAGATGAACAGCGGCGCCGGAAGCGACCTTTGGGGTGTCTGGGGCAGCAGTCCCTCCGACGATGTTTTCGCTGTGGGGTTTTGGGGTGCCATACTGCATCATGCTGCGATAACCTTGACTCCTGATACCGGGTTCGCGGCTACGACCGTTTCCGGCGCAGGGTTCGCAGCCAATAGCACGATTACGATAACTTGGGATGGCACTCTAATACCGATGGTTCCACTAACTGTGACAACAGACGAGGATGGAAGATTCACGGCTATTATTAGCGTGCTGACCCCAACTGTTCCGGGCGAGCATACCGTTACCGCGACCGACGCAGCAGGTAACTTGGCATCGGCGACCTTCACCGTTGTGGATATGGCGGGGCCTGCTGGTGCGACTGGAGCAACCGGTGCAACCGGTGCTGCTGGTGCGACTGGAGCAACCGGACTACAGGGGCCTGCGGGAGAGACTGGACCGGCGGGTGAGGCCGGACCGGCGGGTGGCGTCGGCTTGTCTATTGTTGCCATAGTGTTAGCGGGGATTGCCATTGTTGGCGCTGGATACGCTCTGGTCAGGAAGAAGTAGCGGCCAAGGATTAGGAAGGGGGCGGGCTTTGAGCCCGCCCCCTTCTTTTCCAAACAAAGGACGTCAGGCAGGGATATTGCTTATTGCCGTTTAGGCAGCAGTGGCCTGTTTATGCCTACAAGGATCTAACAAACGTCCATTCTGTGTAGCGCAGATATAAGAGCTTTGATTGTTGAGCCAAGGCCAAAACCAGGCTAATTGGGCCAATCAGCGCTGGCCGACAGATACCTTGCCATCATAACGGTTCGAGTGTCGAATTAGGGCTAGGTGGCAGGGCCGAACGTTCTCGATACTGTCTGTTCAGGCCCGTCATTGCAGGGAAAGAAGACCAAACCATCGAGCGGTTGCCTTCTGGTGAAGACGGAATAGAAGAACGTGTAACTGGCCTTGTCCCTTTAACTCTATTAACCAGGGAACTCAGCTTCCACCTGCCAAAAGCTTCTTAGTTGCTGAAAATCAATCATTCCGCCTTCGGCGATATTCTCAATTTCAATCCCTGCCTCTACCGCGGCGGCCACAGGATTCAGCCCACCGAGTAGCACCATGCCAACCCGGTTCACACCCACAGCGATCTGGCAGACGGGTTCGCTGATGTTCCCCAAGAGATAGACCCCGCCGATGCTGGCCTCCCTAAGCTTCGCAATGGCGCCTTCAACTATTGACCTCGCTGGTGCTGGTATTTCGCGGAAATTGGCCAGTACCCTGCCGTTGCCGGTTCTGGCAGCTTCCCCCACGCTTGTCATCCTGGCGCGGATATATTGCTCGGAGGGGTCCAAAGATGTACCCCCGTAGTTGATTATGGCTACAAAGCGCCTGGGCTTCGAATCCCTGACTTCGAGTACCCCGCCAAACTTGGACTCTGTAAGGCACCCCTGACTTCAGTAGAACGCCGTTTATGGTCACGCTGCAGACAGTAGCAAAGCCCACCTTGCCATCTGGTATGACCACGTCGCCCAGCTTCTCCCCTCCCGACGCTACTGCCACCAGTTCACTGACACAGAGACCCGCTTTGAATGCCTCTCTCATGGCCTCAAGAGCTCTCTTGAACTTATCCCTGTCGATAATCGAGGTATTGATGGCCACCTGCCCGGTTCGCTTCACTGGGTCGAACGTAGTCCAAAATGCCAATAGCTCAAGCCTCTCCAGAATGAAGCCAACCTGATACTGTGCCAGTGCTATCCGCAATTCCTCGAGCCCCTTTGGAGTGATCATCCTGCCATCGCGCCCTAGAGGCTGCGTATAGCCTCGCTCGTCTGTTATTTTCAGGTGGTATCTGACGGCTCTTTCGCTCAAGAAAACGCCGTAGCGCTCCAGTTCCCGGGCGATGGTGATCGATCCGAGCGGCTCGGAAGATTCGCTCAAGGCCCTGAGGATGGATATGATCTTCCTCTCCGAGTCCAATACGGCACCTTGTACCATACGAAGCTCCCTTAGCACTTAACTATGAAACAAGGCGATCATACCACCTGGGCAACGCAAAACCAATATAGCCTAGGGCTTTGACTCACTCATGCTTTCCACCAGGAGATCTTCTTGATCCTTTTGTTCCGCTTCACCATGGGATTCCGCGAGGTCTCTCCCTTTTCGTTAACTTTCTGCGTTCCAAAATGATACACTACCTGCCCGCACTCCTTTGACAGGTTGTCCCAAAGACAATTATTCTAGATAAGTAAGAATTTCGCGGCAGGTGATATGCAAATGAGAAAGTGGGGATTAGTATTAAGGGTTGGAGCTATAGTTTCCACACTGATTGTGGTGAAAGGAATAGTTTACATCTTTGACCTTGAGGCAATCTCGGTTACCACGCTGTCTTCTGCGTTTGTGGGAGGAGTAATTTTTACCCTGGCCATCGTATTTGCTGGAACGCTTACAGATTACAAGGAGAGTGAGAAGATACCTGGTGAACTGGCAGCATCAATTAAAACGCTTTACAAGGATTGCAGAGTGATTGCCGTCAATGAGGAAGGGATAGCTGCCGACATGCGCTTACACATCAAGGAACTTCTACGCACTTTGAATTCAAATTTCAGACGGAATGTCTGGGAGCTAAGCGAAATAAACGCAGCTTTGGACAATGTAGATAAGGATATCCAGCGCCTTGTACAAAAAGGCATAGCACCTGTTTTCATTGCCAGGTTCCGCACAGAGTTAAGCAATATAGATAAGGTTTCAAACCGCGTAGAAACAATCACCAAGACCTCGTTTATTCCGGCAGCCTATGCTATTTCGGAGCTAGCCATTGGGTTGGTTTTGGTGGTGCTGCTTCTCACCGAAACGGATCCATATTATGAAGGACTGCTCATATTCGGAGCGATTGCATTTCTGCTTATTAGCATGCTCCTGTTGGTGAAGGATATGGATAATCCCTTCGAAATAGGGAAAAACACCTACGCAGATGTTAACGTAGACATTCTGTTTGAGCTTGAGACGCGCTTGGAGAGTATGGAATAAACGCCTTAACCAGATAGTCTATACTGCGAGCGACTGGCGAGGTCCGAATACTTAATCTTGATGAAGCGTAGTGTCGTCCGCTACATAGAAGTCTAGATACGATTCTCAAAACCGGCTCCGCCTCTGCTTATACCAGCCTTGTGAAACAGCTTACCCTCGCTCTACAACTCTTAACGTAGGGTAGAGTAGCAAGCACTGTCTCACAGCACTGCAAAGCTGATTCTGTGAGTGTCAGGTCCCCGACCTGACCTGTGACTCGTGCAGTACAGCGGGCATCGGGTCAGTCCTTCCAGTACTGGAAGGACGACAGCCACCGAACTTTATTTCTTGAGACAGATGATCTTACTGGCCCCGATGTAGAGCTTGTTGGCGGCTAGAGCAGGCGAAGAGTCAGGCTGTCCTCCCAGTTCATACTTGAAGACCACCCTGCCGTCTTTGTCCTCCTTCAAGGCGTACAGAAAGCCGTCGTGGGAGGCAACGTATACATGATGGCCAGCCAATGCTGGGGAGGATCGCACTGGCCCCTCTGTCTTCTGTCTCCAGTTGAGTTCCCCGCCTTTTTTGCCGTCCTTCAAGCTATAGACATAGCTATCGTCCGAGCCTATGAAGACGTCGCCGTAACCCAGGGCCGGGGAGGAGCGCACCGGCCCATCAGTCTCGTACTTCCAGAGGAATTTGCCGTCGTCCTCATCCAGAGCATAGACAAACCCATCGTCGGAGCCGAAGTATACCTCATCCCCACCCAACACTGGGGAGGAACTAACCGGCCCGCCCGTCTTGTATTTCCAGATCTCCTTCTTGTCCGTTTCATCAAGGGCGTAAACATACCCATCATCGGAGCCGAAGTATATCTTATGTGATTTCACTGCTGCGGAGGAGCGCACTGGCCCACCTGTCTGGAACTTCCACACGACGTCCCCATTGTCTTCATCCAGGATATACAAATAGCCGTCGTTGCCGCCTACAAAGACTTTCCCGTAGGCCACAGCCGGTGAGGAGCGCACTGGCCCACCCAGAGAGGTCTTCCATTCTACAGTTCCGTCCTCCTCGTTTAGCGCATAGACATACCCGTCATCCGAGCCTACGAAAACCTTATGGCCTGCTATAGCAGGAGAACTCACAATGGCACCGCCAGTCGCATATTTCCAAACAAAGCCGCCCTTGTCCTTTTCCAAGCAGTAGATATTACCATCCTTGCAGCCTATATAAAACTGATCGTACCTGACCGCCGGGCAGGAAGCGATCATGCCATCTATCTCGTCATACGTCCATTTGACATGATCCACATCCGCATTTTTGACTGCCCCGGATGTGGAATATCCAGTATTTGTCAGAGTGTTGCGAGATTGGGGCCACCTGTCTTCGGGCCATTCTTGTAGTTCACAGCCCAAGAAAGGCAGTGCCATGGCCAGAAGACTTCCCAATGCTATGACGACTATAAGGATACCTACTGACTTCTTCATGTGACTCCCTTTCCTAAATTATATGGAGTGGAAGACGGGGCTCGAAGCTGCAACAGCCTCTCTCGGAAAGGATACCCCATAAACAACGGGAACCGCCTTCCCCCCTTTTGGCACGATATTATACACGATAAACATGATAAGAACAACTATTCCTTCCACCCCCAACATCCTGACGACAGTCTTCAGTAATTTGGCCTTTGACTTGAAGGCCAACGACAGGGGTCACCATATGGTGGCAGCTATGGGCGTGGCAGAACGGTCGTACAGTGTGATGGCGTCTTTCGCGCAAGTGGCACGGCAAACGCCACAGCCATAGCACCGCCGTAGATCAAGTTGCACCTTCTTGTGTGCTGCACTGTAGTCAATAGCCCCAAATTGGCAGGCACGCATACATTGCCGGCAACC
>JBGOXA010000244.1:0-3403 GCA_041478915.1 Dehalococcoidia bacterium | reverse complement strand
TTTTTCAAGGTAAGCCGTATCTACATCTCGTACATTATATTTGTACTCTGCTAAAGGGTCGGTTTGGAGAGGATCAGGGATCCTCATTAATCTCATCCAGAACAAGCTCTTCAAAATAACTTCCTCAATAACGTGGACATCCCAATCCGCATCATGAACACCATTGGCGAGATTATCATCATACCGACGGGCCATATCTTTTTGCACACTCGAAACCAATAGTTTAGCTATGCCTGCAAGCCTCTCAAAGTGCTGTTGAGCCTTAGCAATAGTCGGGTATGTTCGGATTCTCTTGGTCTTGCTGTCCAGATACTCGGTCCCCCTGTAGCGACGGAGAATTTCAGCTTGCGACACCGCACCGATCTTAATTGCCGTGGTTATATCAATACCTTCGAGTTTAGTTAGTATTTGATTTGCCTTCTGTCTCAAATCTTGCTCATTACACATACTTTCAGCCTGCGCAAACGGCAATTCGCTAAACCACCGTTCAACTTCCCCTACTGTCGACTTGCGATGGTGTAATCTGTCAGCTACATCCTCTTGAGTTAAACCCAAGGCTCGCAGTATTAGAATGGCCAAGCACTTATCTAGATCAGTTGGCTGTTCCAAACTTCTCCTCTTACCCCATGAAGCCGGAACTTTGGGGAACTCTTAAGCTCCTGACGGATCTCCATCAATGTGCCATTATAGACCTTGGAGGACGAAATTGGCAACGCGAGTGGAATGCTCCGTGATGGACATGGGTCAGGGCAGCTACATCACGACCCTGCCCAAGGCGTGGGTCCGATATTTCGGAATGAAGCTAGTGGACAAAAAACACGATTGCGAAAGATGCGAGTTACTCACTCAAAGAGCTGCGCTCAGCTGTTACTAATGCTGTGGAAAATTGGTATCGACGATTATGCACCTCAGGACAACATAAGATTCTAACGATGCGGGGTGTTTCATGAAAGCTTACTGGGGGCGAGGGCATTTTGAAAATTTATACAGTGGGTGCTTCCGAAGAAGAACTAGCCAGGCTTAGGGAGTTTTGCCTCAAAAACGGCTGGGATTTTGTGCAAGCCCGCAGGTTTGGTCGTCCCAGCCGGGATTACCCCGTCCAAAAGGTTTTGGACGCTTTTCGGCAGCACAAGAACATCAGGGCGACCGCTCGATTGCTTGAAATCAGCCCGGGCACAGTCCAGAGGATTCTAAAAAAGCAGGGGGTGCTCCAGGAGCGCAACAGAAAGCATGGAGCTACATGAATGATTAAACAATGCAGCAAACCCCTCCTTGGCTTGAGCAACGACTCTGAGCAGCCCATCGCCGTTGACAATATGAAACTCGTGGAACGGTATATAGCTGCTCGTCAGGCAGAGCGAGGTCTAACACCAAAAGGCGAGCTATGGATAAGGACTACCCTGCCCAAATTTGCGGCTGCTATGGCTAAGAAGCAAATCGGTTTATTGACGGTTACTAGGGACGATGTGAGAGGCTTCTTGAGCACAGTCAATGGAGTCTGGAATAGACACAGCTATTTTAGGGCAATACGAGCCTTCTTCAACTGGCTGGAAAGAGAAAACAGAATCAAGATTTCCCCATGCTATAAGATGCAGGCTCCCAAGACCCCTAAGCTAGTTTTACCCCGCCCCACACTATCAGAAATACGAAAGCTAGTCGACCTAGCCCCGACTCCGAGAGACAAAGCTCTTATATCGCTCATGGCTGATACAGGCTTCAGAAGGTTTGAAATAGCAGAGATTCAGCTTAGAGATATTAACTGGGAGACACGCACAATAAAAGTCAAAGGCAAGGGTGCAAAAGAACGGGTAGGCAAGTTTAGCGACACTACTGAGCGTTATCTTAGAGAACATCTGACTTCCTATACGCCAAACGGCAATATCTGGGGTATCAACTATAACGGCATTGGCATGGTATTCCGCAGGCTTCAAAAGAAGACAGGCATTACCTGCAATCCCCATAGCTTGCGTAGAGCGTGGGCGATTGAGAGCATCAAAAGCGGTGTTAACCTTCTCGATGTTCAGGTGCTAGGTGGCTGGGACGATTTGGAGATGGTCAAGAGGTACGCTAGAGAGGTGAACTCCGAGGATGCCATATCACGATACAAACCCTTGATGCAAAGCTTGTAGAACAGCATGAATCACTACGGCGCCTGTCGGGGCAGGCCAGCAGGCTCCGACTTTGCACCAGGAAAAGAATCAAGGCCATGATCAACGAGGCTAAGTCCCTGGAGAACATCAAGAAAAAACCTCTTAAAAAAGGTAGCCCTTTCTTTTTAAGCTCTTTGGATTTATTAGTTTTGATAGAATAGGAGTGTGACTCACATGGGCAAGGATTTACCCTTTTCGCAGAGGTACCACGGGATGAATTTCAGGGGCCATCCGACTTTCAACGGCAGGCATAACCGAAACCGTGTCATGATCTACTATGTGCTGTATCTCTACTGGCTGCTCTGCCCGCATGGACGAGGACTTACCTCAAAGGAGATTGTGCGACTAACTGGTTTGGGCTCATCCTCGGTTTGGCCAACGCTCACGAAGTCGCTGCGTTTGCGCTTTGTCTCAGCATATCTCCATGTCGGCAGGACTGCTCACCGCTACTATCGCATCGGAGCCAAGGGGATCCAATGGCTGAATAACTGGCAGCAATACATTCCCTGGGACAAGTACGGGCTTAACGATAGTGGCAGGTGGGACATGAGGCTAAAAATAGAGGCTCTGGTTAAGAACCGAGGCTATAAATGAGGCAAGGGTACTACTCGGTTGTGGAACTCAATTAAAAACGACCAGGGTGGCCCTCATGCAAACCAATAAAGACCGATCATTTAACAAACCTACCTGACTTCCAGGAATAGTCCTTTCATAGACTAACATTTCCCCTGATCTGTTAGCTACTGACCAAATTGTAGACCATCGACACTCACAATGCTCCAAAACCACTTGCTTTTGGGGCAGCATATCTAGTAAACGTCAGCGCCAATAGGAGAAGCAGCGCCAGGATGAGGCTACTCTTCCTATGTTGCTATATTCTTTTGATAAAAAGCACGACCTCGCTCCAGCACCAATTGTTTTGGGAACCCAATGAATCAATAACGAAAATAGGAAGCCCCAGGGTTGGCTTAACTTGTAATGGCATGGCCGTCTACATAATGACCTTGTCAGCGTTTGAGACAATTAATAATTGTATCCACACTATCACGAGCTCCCCCAACTACAAATTCTGAGAGCTCAAATTGGTGTATAAAGTGATTCTTGATCAGATTTTTGTAGATAAAGTAAACATAAGTTAGGAAAATCAATGTTGCCTCTTTTGATGAGGCTATTTAGGATTGTAAGCCAAAGTACGAAAGTACCGGTACAATAGCTCAGAACATCGCATTAGTAGTAATCGCTGGAGTTATGGC
>JBGOXA010000068.1:0-7358 GCA_041478915.1 Dehalococcoidia bacterium | reverse complement strand
TCCCCCACCTCCACAGCCAGTCTAAGGCAAGGGAATAAGGTCAAGTCTGGCGGTTCAAAGTGAAGAGAGGACAGCTTATTCCAGTCAACCTTGGGGAGTCCAGGATTGGCCAGCCTTTCAGGGTATGAGAGGGCGTATTGGATGGGCAAACGCATATCGGGCATACATAGCTGCGCCTTCACTGAACCGTCAATAAACTCCACCAGTGAATGCACAATGCTCCCAGGGTGGATCAGCACCTTGATATGCTGCAAAGGCAGATCGAACAACCAGTGGGCTTCGATAATCTCCATCCCCTTGTTCATCAAGGTGGCAGAGTCAACGGTTACCTTCTCCCCCATTCGCCAGGTAGGATGATTCAGGGCTTGCTCCGGGGTTATTGTTGCCATCTGCTCCAGAGTATAGTGAAAAAAGGGCCCTCCAGAGGCAGTCAGGATCAATCGAACCACTTCACCTCTGCTTTCGCCGCGAAGGCATTGCCAGATGGCGCTATGCTCACTGTCGATGGGAAAGACCTCTACCCCATGCTCCTTTGCTTCGGCCATAACGATCTTCCCTGCCATTACCAGCACTTCCTTGTTAGCCAGGGCAATCTGTTTTCCAGCCCGAATGGCAGCTAAAGTAGGGGCCAGGCCAGCCTTGCCTGATGTAGCTACCACAACCAGGTCCACTCCCGAATGGCAAGCCATCTCTTCCAGACTGACCAACCGGGAACCTGGAGCACAGGCGAGGACAGCCTTCCCTTGATCCTCGTTCCCCGTTGCTTGAAAAGAGACCAGCTTGGGCTTGAATTCCTCGACTTGCCTGGCTAACAGTTCCACATTCCTTCCTGCCCCCAGACCTACTATAGAAAATCTGTGGCTAAAGAGACGTACTACTTCAAGCGTCTGCTGACCTATGGAACCTGTCGAACCGAGGATAGCTATCCTCTTCATCCCACCACCCACACGACGTAATAGTATATGACGGCCCCGGTAATGACAAGGCTGTCGATACGATCCAGGATGCCGCCATGGCCTGGGAGCAAGCTTCCTGAGTCCTTGACCCCCGCCCTCCGCTTCAGCCATGACTCCAGAAGATCGCCCAGTTGGGCAACAACCCCCACAAGGCAGCCGAGGAGCACAATCTGAGTATAGCCAGTGGGCAGTGAAAGGTCAGCTACATTGAGAAGGGCATAAATAATCACCGCCGCTGCTGGAGTGGCAACGAAACCCCCGATGGCTCCTTCCCACGTCTTCTTGGGGCTTATGGTTGGAGCCAGATGGCGCTTGCCCCAGGCTCTGCCCACGAAGAAGGCAGCAGTGTCGCAAGCAAAAACGCAGAATATGGCCAGGATGACCCACTCCCTTCCGTAGTCACGCTCCCTCAGAGCTACATAATAACCCAGCATCCATCCCAGGTAGAGGATACCGGCTAAGGTCCACGACCAACTGACAAAACTCCTCTGACTGCTGGACAGCAGAAACCAGACCAAGGGCAAGACCGCTGCTGAGGCCAGTAACGAGGGAATGAGGTAGTCCACCTCGTAATTAGCATCGAGGTGGGCACCTATAATGAAGAGCAAGCACCACACTACCCCAAAGGCGGTCAAGGGGCGCGCCCCTGAAACAGTAGCTAGATGGTAGAACTCTAGTGCGCCGAGGGCAACAAAACCCGCAATGAGGAGGATCAAGAGGGGAAATCGAGGGGTATCATACCAGATGAAGGCTACCAATACGGGTATGCCACATAGGGCAGTGATAATCCTTTGTTTCATCTACTCCTAACTGGTTTGCTGTTGTGCGCATTACCCTCCGAACCTTCGTTCTCTTTTGCTATAGGCGAGGAGCGCCTTCCTCACCTCTTCCTCGTCGAATTCAGGCCACGGAACCGGCGTAAAGTACAACTCGCTATAGGCCGATTGCCACAGCAGGAAATTGCTCAGCCTCATCTCGCCGCCGGTACGAATGATCAGGTCTGGCTCGGGTAGCCCATCGCTGTACAAACGTCTGCTGAGCAGGTCTTCATCGATCACAGCAGCGGGAAGGCCTTCAGCCACAATGCTTTTTACCGCGTCTACAATTTCAGATCGCCCCCCGTAGTCGAAGGCAATGCTAAGAGTCATCCTTGTGTTGTTCTCGGTCAGGGCGATAGCCTCCTGAATTTGTTTCTGCATCTTTTCAGACAGCTTGTTTAACCTTCCCAGGTGACGAAGCTTGACCCCTTTTTCGTGCAAAGCCTTGGTCTCGCTCTTGATCACCCGGCTCAGGATTTGCATTAATCCCCAAACCTCGGCCTTGGGACGCTTCCAGTTTTCGGTGGAGAAGGCATAAAGGGTGAGGTATTTTACCTTGTACCTGGCAAAGGTCTCGACGATGCGTCGGATGTTCTCCGTTCCTATGCGGTGTCCTTCAAGGCGGCTCAAATGACGTCGCCCAGCCCATCTCGCATTCCCATCCATGATGATGGCCACATGGGTCGGAATGGGGCTGATTTCAGCGTCATCAGGAGGGGAGGGCTGCATTTCTCAATCTCTTAGTTGGAGTCTAGCCTTCTGGTAAACCTCTCACCCGATCGGAAACCTGCCCAAGCAGTGTCCGGCTAGACTTCCATAATTTCAACTTCCTTACTTCGGCCCACCTCAGACGCCATTTCTACGAAGCCGTCAGTAAGCTTTTGCAGTCGATCCAGGGCTCGCCTGTTCTCGTCTTGGGAGATCTCCTTATCCTTCTCGAGCTTCCTCAACTCCTCTACCGCATCCCGCCTTATATTGCGAATGGCCACTTTCGCCTCTTCAACCCTTTTCCGCACCACCTTGACCAGTTCCTTCCTGCGCTCTTCCGTAGGATCGGGGATCATCAGGCGAAGGGCAGTGCCATCACTTGCCGGATTGAGCCCTAAATCAGACTTGAGAATAGCCTTCCGGATGTCACCTAAGATGCTCTTGTCCCAGGGTTGAATAATCAGCGTCCTGGCGTCTGGTGTGGAAATAGTGGCCAACTGGTTCAGCGGGGTAGAGACCCCGTAGGCCTCCACATCAATGCCGTCCAGCAAAGTTGGCATGGCCCGTCCGGTGCGAAGAGCAGCCAGGTCTCTTCTTAAAACCTGGATGCTCTTTCCCATTTTCTCGTCAGCTCGTGAGAAGATTTGCTCGGTCACTGTCACGCCTCGGCTGAGACTAGGGTACCAATTGGTTCCCTTGCCACCGCCCTCTGGATGCTATTTGGCGCCTGAACATCGAACACGACGATAGGCAGTTTATTCTCCATGCACAAGGAAAAGGCGGTGGCATCCATAACCTCAAGCCCCATGTTCAGGGCCTGACGATGGTTCAGGCGATCGAACTTCACAGCGTTGGGATCCTTTAAAGGGTCAGCGCTATATATGCCATCCACCTTATTTTTTGCCATAAGCAATACATCTGCCTTTATCTCAATCGCCCGCAAGGCAGCCGCCGTATCCGTAGTCATATAAGGGTTACCTGTTCCAGCGGCAAAGATCACCACCCTTCCCTTCTCCAGATGCCGCATGGCGCGGCGGCGTATATAAGGTTCCGCCACTGACTGAATAGGGATAGCCGTCTGAGTCCGCGAAACAACCCCTTCCTTCTCCAAGGCGTCCTGAAGCGCCAGGGCGTTTATCACTGTAGCCAGCATGCCAGCGTAATCAGCCGTTGCCCTATCCATGCCCGCAGCTTCGGCATCAGCTCCACGCCAGATGTTACCGCCTCCTACTACTATGGCTACCTCAACTCCGGTTTCTCTCACCGCTTTGATTTGCCGGGCTATCATCTTCAAGATAGAGGTGTTAATGCCATACTCGCCATCCCTCATAAGGGCCTCACCACTAATCTTTAGCACAATACGCTTATACTTGGCAATAGGCATTGTTCAGAATCCTCGGACATCTCTTGTCGCCAGATTCGGCTCCAAGTCAGCCTGCAAATGACATCTCTCTAACGTAAGGCAGCCTATCTTACTCGCCCAGCTCGAACCGGGCAAACCTCCTTACGGTGACGTTCTCACCCATCTTAGCCACAACCTCAGTAATAAGCTGACCAATTTTCCTTTTCTCATCCTTAATGAAGGGCTGATCCAGAAGGCAGACCTCCTCCGGATTGACATCCGCGCCCTCAGGGACTTCCCCAGCAGAGAGGTACCGTGGGCTGGTGGCTGCTATTTGCAGCACCAGATCGTGGGCTAGCGACCTGAATTCATCAGTCCTGGCAACAAAGTCGGTCTCACAATTAACTTCCACCATTGCCCCGATACGGCCTCCCGGGTGGATATAAGCCTCAATGAGCCCTTGAGAAGCAACACGGCCCTTCTTCTTTTCTGCCTTGGCCAAACCTCGTTCTTGTAGGATCTGACATGCCCTTTCCAGGTCAGCACCGGC
Source organism: Dehalococcoidia bacterium (assembly GCA_041478915.1). Classification (GTDB taxonomy): domain Bacteria; phylum Chloroflexota; class Dehalococcoidia; order UBA2247; family RBG-13-53-26; genus VGOE01. The sequence continues at coordinate 2,984 of JBGOXA010000068.1, read as the reverse complement.
TTCCTCTAGGGCATTCTTGCACTCCATTATGCCGGCACTAGTCCTCTCCCTCAACTCCTTTATCTGTGCCACCGATATCTGCACTTCTTTCCTCCTCAGGGGCAAAGGTTAGCGATCCCAGGGCCTCTATGGCTTCCTCCCCGGCCATCTCTTCTTCCTCTTTCGCGATTTTCTCCAGGATTCCTTTACCCTCGATAACCGCGTCGGCCATCTTAGCACATATCAGCTTCACGGCCCTTACCGCATCATCATTGGCCGGGATAGGGTAATCAATTTCATCCGGATCACAGTTAGTATCTACTATCGCCACAATGGGCACACCCATATGCCTTGCCTCAGCCACGGCGATCATTTCCCTAGAAGGATCGACAATAAAAAGGGCGTCAGGGAACTTGGTCATCTCCTTGAAGCCACCCATTTGCCGGTTCAGCCTTTGCATCGTCCTCCCTAGCTTCAGGGCCTCCTTCTTCGGCAACCGAGATTGGAGACCTCTGGCTTTCTCGTCCTCTAGCTGAACCAGATAGTCAATGCGTGACTGGATAACCTTAAAATTGGTGAGCATCCCCCCTATCCAGCGCTGATTAACATAGGGCATGCCACACCTTTTGGTCTCTTGTTCGATTGCCTCCTGAGCCTGCTTCTTTGTGCCCACGAAAAGAACCTCTCCTCCCTTGGCAACCACATCAGTAACAAAGCTACTGGCCTTCTGCAGCAATCCTATGGTCAGCTCCAGGTTGATAATGTGAATGCCATTGCGCTGGATGAAAATATATTTCTTCATTTTCGGATGCCAGCGACCTGTCTGATGCCCAAAATGGGCTCCAGCCTCTAGCAACGACTTGATAGAAACAGCGTTCGCTGTACTCTGTTGCATCATGGCTTCCTACAAGATGTAGCGACTAAGATTGTCATCTTTGATTAGGCCACCTACCTGTCGGTCAACATAGTTGGCATCTACTACCACTTTCTCACCTCTCCTTTCAGAAGCTGTAAAACTTACGTCTTCTAGCAACTTCTCCATAATGGTAAACAGCCGCCGGGCACCAATGTGCTCAACACGCTCATTCATTAACAGCGCAAAGCGCGCCATCTCCCGAATTCCATCCTCAGTGAACTGAAGATCAACTCCCTCCGTTGCCAGTAGCGCCTGGTACTGCTTAGTCAAAGAATTATGCGGTTCAACCAGGATCCGCTCCAGGTCTTGCTGGGTGAGAGTATCAAATTCCACACGTAGCGGGAAACGTCCTTGTAGCTCCGGGATAAGATCAGAAGGCTTGTTCTGCGAGAAGGTACCGGCAGCAATAAATAATATATGCTCTGTCTTTATCGGGCCGTATCGTGCCATCACCGTCGTCCCCTCCAGCAGTGGCAGGAGGTCACGTTGCACTCCCTCTCCAGAAATATCCCTGCCTATATCTACCTTGGGGCCACAAAGTTTGTCGATTTCATCGATGAAGACCACAGCCTCCTCTTCTGCGCCGTTGATAGCGCACTCTATCACCTGCTCAAAATCGAGCAGCTTACTGGCTTCATCCATCGTAAGAATGCGCCTTGCCTCTTTCACCGGAACCTTGCGCTTTCTTTGCCCGACATGGCTTATCACGCTCCGGTAGCAGTCGTCAAACAAGCCATGATTTTCCAGGTCCATCCCCAGGTGAGACTCGATCAATGAATCCGGCACCTCAACATCACTGCCAACTTCAATTTCAATGACCTGCTCTTCCAATTGATGCTTGCACAAAAGCCTGCTTACTCTATCACGGGTCAGGGCGCGCGTGCTCTCACGGGCCGCACAAACCGGAGTACGCTTTGCCGCTTTAGCCGCCCTGCCAAGGACTTGCTGCTCCTTCTTGGTGACCCCCTTGCCCCCTTTTTGGCCCAATTGCTGACACAAATAGCCGATAATCCTCTCAGTGGCCAGCCTTTCTGCCTTCCCCTTTATTTCCTCGAGATTGTCCTGGTATACCTTGTTGATGCTGGCCTCCACGACATCGTGAATGATGGTTTCCACATCACGCCCTACATAACCTACCTCTGTGAATTTGGTTGCTTCGACCTTCACAAAGGGAGCCTTTATCATCGCCGCCAAGCGGCGCGCCACCTCTGTTTTTCCGACGCCTGTCGGCCCAATCATCAGAATATTTTTGGGCAGAACCTCGTGGCGCATCTCCACGGGAAGCTTCCGGCGTCGCTCCCTATTGGATAGAGCAATGGCTACCGCTTTCTTGGCTGCCTGCTGGCCAACAATATACCTGTCCAGATCTTTAACGATAGCCCTCGGCGTCAAATCTGGCACTCGGCCTCCTCAAAGTAGATTTTCGGGTTAAAGTTTAGCATAGCGAGCGGGGCAAGGCAACAAGATTTTGTACTGCTGTGGGTGTTCTACGATTATGACAGGGGTTAAGCGTTCAGGGAAAATGTCACTCTATGAAGGGGACAGTCCTTCCGTTGGAAGGATTGAACGCGAAGGAACAGAAGAGGCTAATGGTTCTTAACAGGATGATGGGGGGATGGGGCTTTCGGTACGCCAGGTCAGGAGGCTATTGGCGCGCTACAGAAAGGAGGGCGCGCGGCAGCCTTGGCGCATGGGAACCGCGGCAGAAGTCCATACAACAAGCTCGATGATGGTGTGAGGGCAAGAGCGGCTGACCTGGCTGGCTCCAAATATGGCGGCTTCAATACCCAGCACCTTTCGGAGATCATGGCGGAGCGTGAGGGCGTGAGGTTATCGCGCTCCACAGTGCGACGGATTCTGCTGCAATCAGGCATGAGCAGTCCCAGGAAGAGACGAGCGCCTCGACACCGTAGCCGTAGGGAGCGCTATCCACAACAGGGTATGCTGTTGCAGATGGACGGCAGTCCTTCCCAAGGGGAAGGATGACTGGTTGGAAGGCAGGGGACCACGCCTAACCCTTATAGGTGCCATTGATGATGCCACGGGTGAAGTGCCCTATGCTCTCTTTAGATTGGAGGAGGATGCCCAG
>JBGOXA010000301.1:0-2903 GCA_041478915.1 Dehalococcoidia bacterium | reverse complement strand
TCAGGGCTGCGTACCAGCGATTGCCTAATTCCCTCGGCTCAGCTATGATAAGCTCGGCATAAGACGAAAAATGAAGAACATGAGTTGCTGCTAGTAAGGAGCCTCCAGCGGTGCCACAAAGTGCTATCATAGTTGACGCGAAGGACAATGTAGCCACGGCGCTGCGGCGCCTGGAACAGGGTACCTCCGTCCATCTCGAGACTGAGGATTCTTCTCTCGATATTGTGCTGTGCCAAACCGTTCCCTTCGGACACAAGTTTGCTCTGAAGGATATCGAACCCGGTGAACCCATAATCAAGTATGGTGAGACAATAGGCCTGGCCACAAGAAAGATTATGAAAGGTGAGCACACTCATGTCCACAATGTCGAGGGTCTGCGGGGGAGGGGAGACAGGCGATGAAGTTTCGGGGCTACCGCAGAATTGACGGCAGGATCGGAGTGCGGAACCATGTGCTGGTTTTCCCTACAGTTATCTGTGCTTCTGCCGTAGCCCAGAGAATAAGTACAGAGGTGCCCGGCACTGTCTGGGTTACCCATGCCCACGGCTGCGGTCACCTGGGGGAAGAGAAAGAGCACATGATTCGGGTCATGTCCGGTTTTTGTGGTAATCCTAACGTTGCTGGTGTCCTGCTGGTCGGACTGGGCTGTGAACTGATCACCCCCGAACTAATAGCTGAGGAATTGGGCAAGACAGGCCAGAGGGTAGAGACGGTCGGCATACAGAGGTTAGGGGGTACAACTGAAGCCGCAGCGAGGGGGAAGAAACTGGCTGAGGACCTCCTGAAGGAGGCAGGCGCGGCGCAGCGGGAGCCAGTCGATGTGTCTGAGCTTATCGTTGGTACTCACTGCGGGGGGTCGGATACACTCTCAGGCCTTACTGCCAACCCGGCGCTGGGGTTCGCCTGCGATCTGCTGGTCAATGCTGGTGCCACGGTGATGATCTCAGAGACGGCTGAGATGCTGGGGGCGGAGCATGTCTTAGAGCGGCGGGCGATCAATGACGAAATCAGAAAGCGAATATGGGCTATAACGTCAACCGCCGAGGCCAACTTCAAATCAATGGGCGTCGACATTCGTGGCACCGAGCCGTCCCCAGGTAACGTAGACGGTGGACTCACCACTCTCGAAGAGAAGTCGCTGGGATCAATCCGTAAAGGTGGCAATTCTCCTATTGTTCAGGTAGTAAAGTATGCTGAGCGACCATCGAAGAAGGGGTTGGTGATCATGGACGGTCCGGCTCACGACATCGTCTCCGATACAGGTATGATAGCGGCCGGTGCTCAAGTGATAGCCTTTACTACAGGTAGAGGAACGCCTGTCGGTTCACCTATCGCCCCGGTAATAAAGATATCGTCCAATAGCATTGTCTATCACAGTATGAGGGACAACATAGACATAAACGCCGGGGCAATACTGGATGGTGACGAATCGATTCAGAGCGTTGGCGAGCAAATATTCAAAGAGATTATCGACGTGGCATCGGGCAAATTGACCAGAGCCGAGGTCCTGGGCCACCATGAGTTTGCCATACACGCCATTGGGCCTACAGTGTGAGCTGTATTCAAAATGACTAGAGATTGTATCAGTGTGACCGGGGTGCTTGATCTAGCCTCCTGGTTGTAGAAGGCTGGATTAATGGCAGTGAGAGCGATATACTATAGGCGGAAAGCCAAGCACACGCTCTCAAATACCGCGGTAGATAAGGGGGTGAAACTTGCCAATTAAGTAACGACCGGGTTACGTCAGAGGGAAAACTACTTTAAGGAGGTGTCAAATTGGGAAGGAAGTTAACACTCAGAGTCCTGGTTGGTGTCTCACTGTTGTTGGTACTGGCCCTGGCAGTGCCATTCATGACCGCCTGCGGAGATGGGAAGGAGTACAAAATCGGCTTGACGCAGTTTGCCACTCATCCTGCCGCCGATGCTGGCAGGGATGGTTTCAAAAAGGCATTGGCTGATGCTGGGTTCGTAGAAGGCGATAATGTGGACTATGACTATCAGAACCCTGAGGGTGATCCAGCCACTGAGCAGACCATCGCCCAGAAATTTGTTAATGAGAAGGTGGACTTAATCTTTAGCTTTGGTACCCGCATCAGTCTACAGTGTATCAATGCAGCCGAAGGAACAGATATACCGGTTGTTTTTTGTGCTGTCACCGATCCCGTAAGTAGCGGGCTAGTCAGCAGCTTCAACCACCCGGGGGAGAACGTGACCGGAACCAGTGATATGATCAACGTAGAGGCCGATGTTAACTTGATTGTGGAGATAGTTCCTGGGATCACAAAGTTGGGTACGCTTTATAACTCTGGCGAGTCGAACTCGGTGGTGCTGAACAACATGCTTAAGGTTGTATGCAACACCAAGAACATCACGCTAGTGGAGAGAACCGTATCTACCAGTGCTGATATTATTACGGCAGCTGAGTCGTTGGCGGCGGCGGATGTGCAGGCTATCTGGGTCGGCACCGATAACACCGTCGTATCCGGGCTCGAGGCGGTCATTGGGGTCTGCGAGGATAATACGATACCGTTCTTCCCCTCTGATGACCCTTCAATTAAGAAGGGCGGCATAGCCTGCCTCGGATTTGATTACTATGATGTCGGCTATCAGACGGGCGAGATGGCGGTTAAGATATTGAAGGGGACCCCTGCCTCTGACGTCCCCGTGGAGTTGGGCAAGATAGCTAAAGTTCTTACGGTGAATACCGCGGCAGCGGAGAGGTATGGCGTAACTATTCCGCAGGCCATCTTGGATGAAGCCACAACCATATACACGGAATAAAGCACCAGCAGAAGTAGCCAGCCTAAACTGAATAGTTAAGAGATACTCATCCAGGTTTTGGAGAGGAGGGAGAGCCACGCTTGGATGTAAGTAGCTTATTGTCTGTTGCATTCTATGAAGGG
>JBGOXA010000214.1:0-3837 GCA_041478915.1 Dehalococcoidia bacterium | reverse complement strand
GTACTTGAGGGGCCTAGATATGAGGGAAGGCAGGAAGAGGGACTACGAGGGATATGGTATTCCTTTGAGGAAATCGTACAAGCCCGAGGCAGAAGTGGCCTGGATACCTCCAGAAAAGAGGATGCATTTCCAACTGTTTGAGAAAAGCCTCACATTGAAAGAGGCGATAGAGGAGGCTAAGAGATGCCTTACTTGTGGCCCCTGTGTCTCCTGTAAGGCCTGTATATCGATTGGTTTTGAGAAGTCATTGTATGCCGTTGAGGTGGATGAGGAAAGGTGTAGTGGTTGCGGCATATGCGTATATGCGTGCAATTATGATTCAGCTAGGCTGAATGAGGTTGAAGGGAAAACCGTCTCTACAACCGATATGTTCAGGTGCAAGTCGTGCGGTATGTGCGTTGTAGCTTGCCCTTCACATGCCAGAATACTGGTTGATGATGACACTGAGCAAAGGATTGAGAGAGCGTTGGCAATTCTATAATCAAAAGGGGGCAAATGGGACATTATGAACCTAAGATTGTATGTTTTTCATGCAAGTTCGGCTGGGGGTACCTGGAAGATGATGCCGCGCTGTCCCGCCAGATAAAGAACTGGATACCCATAATTTGCAGTGGGAAAATTGATAGCACTCACATACTGGATGCTTTCAGGCGGGGGGCCGACGGTGTTCTTATACTCGGTTGCCCCGAAGGCAATTGCCATTACCAGGATGGCAATTGCGAGGCCAGGAAGAGGGTCCATCTTCTCCAAAAAATGCTTGAGCCGTATGGAATAGAAAAGGAGAGACTCCGTATAGTGCTGTCGGCGGACCCTAGCGGTAAGCAAATACCGGAGCTTGTAAAAGAGACGAGTGACAGAATTGAAAAGCTTGGTCCGCTGAAAAAGATCAAAGACAAGGCTGCTATAGCGGTCTAAGAAGGAAAGGAAACAAACATGGCAGAGAAACCAAAGGTTGCTATTTGCTGGCTCGGTGGCTGTGGTGGCTGCGATGAAGCGGTGGTGGATATCAATGAGGTGATCCTGCGTGTTGTAGACGCTGTTGACCTGATACTGTGGCCGGTGGCGCTGGATTTCAAGTACCACCATATTGAGGCCATGCAAGACGGTGAGATCGCCTTGAGTGTGATCAACGGCCATGTCAGGAACTCAGATCACAAAGAGATAGCGGAATTACTTCGCAGGAAGTCGCAGTTGGTACTCGCTTTTGGTGCTTGTGCCTGCTTTGGGGGAACACCTGGGCTGGCAAATTTGACCACAAAAGAGGACATCTTTAACTGGGTCTATCGTGATGCTCCAACCGTGGTTAACCCTAAGGGAAACTACCCTCAACCAAAAGTCAATGTCAACGGAGAAGAAATAACGCTACCAGAGTTCTATGAACACGTTTATGCCCTGAATCAGGTGATTGATGTCGACTACTACCTTCCAGGGTGTCCGCCGCCTCCTGATCTAGTGGTTAATGCAATAACTGCTGTCCTGGAAGCCAAGCTGCCCCCCAGGGGTTCAACCCTGGCGCCGCATAAGGCTTTGTGTGATACCTGCTCACGAAACAAAACAAAACCGGCTAGGGTTGCCATTAATGACATCAAGAGGATTCACGAGGTTGAGGCTGACCCCAATTCCTGCTTTTTAGTGCAGGGAATACTCTGCCTGGGGCCCGCAACACGTGCAGGCTGCGGGGAGGCTTGCATAAACATAAATCTCCCCTGCCGCGGGTGTTTTGGCCCTGTTGAGGGAGTAGTTGATGCTGGGGCAAAGTTTGCCTCTGCCCTGGCGTCGATCATTGACGCAGAGGATGAGGAACAAGTGCAGAAAACTCTCGACACCATTGACGATGTTATCGGTTACTTCTATCGTTTTTCATTACCGGTTTCCATTTTGGGTAGCAAAGAGCTCAAAAAGACTATTTGAGGAGCAGTGAAAATGGGCAAAAAAATAACAATAAACCCGATTACCAGGCTTGAGGGCCATGGGAAAATCGAAATCTTCCTCGATGACAAAGGGGGGGTGACAGATGCCTACTTTCAGGTGTTGGAGTTGAGAGGCTTTGAAAGGTTCTGTCTGGGAAGGCCGGCGGAGGAGATGCCGAGGATAGTTCCCAACATATGTGGCGTTTGCCCTACCCCGCACAATATGGCATCCACAAAGGCACTGGATGACCTCTACAGCGTTGAACCCACGCCGACTGCCAAGCTAATAAGACAACTCCATTACAATGCCTTCCTGGTAGAAGACCATTACATCCACTTTTTCTTCCTGGCTGCACCTGATTTCGTAGTTGGGCCAGATGCTGATCCTGCACAGAGGAACATCATCGGCGTGATCAAGAAGGTCGGGTTAGATATCGGCGGAAAGGTAATTGATATCCGAAAAAGGTGCCGAGAAATAATCAGACTCATAGCCAGCAAGCCGTGCCATCCCGAGGGTGGGTTACCCGGCGGAGTTTCAAGAGGAATTACCGCGGAAGAGCGGGAATGGATACGGAAGACTGCTGATGATGCTGTGGAATTTGCCCAGTTTGCCTTGAAGCTGTTCAAGGACGTTGTTCTTGGTAACAAGAAGTACCTCGATCTGGTACTGAGTGATGCCTACAAGCTACAGACCTATTATATGGGGCTTGTCGATGAGAGTAAGAAAGTGAATCTCTACGAGGGTAAGTTGAGGGTAGTGGATCCTCGTGGAGCTGAATATGCCCTATTTGATCCGCATGATTACATTGAGCACATAGGCGAATGGGTGGAACCCTGGACATATGTTAGGTTGACCCATCTGCGGAAAGTAGGCTGGAATGGTCTGGTTGAGGGTGATGGGACGTCGCTGTACCGTGTTGGACCACTTGCCCGACTCAATGTAGCCGAAGGTATGGCCACACCACTGGCCCAGAAGGAATACGAGCAGATGTATAGCACGCTGGGTGGCAAACCAAGTCACCACACTTTGGCTTTCCACTGGGCCAGATTGATTGAGGCGCTTCAGGCTGCCGAAGATATGCAGAGGATTGCCAATGACCCTCGGCTGACTGGTAAGGACATACGTAATATGGATCTCAAATTGAAGAAGGTTGGAGTCGGTTGCGTTGAGGCGGCTCGTGGAACGTTAATCCACCATTATGAGACAGATGACGATGGAATAATAACCAAGGTGAACCTCATAGTAGCCACCCAGCACAATGCAGCCCCTATATGTCTATCGGTGAAGAAGGCGGCCACGGAGTTCATCAAGGATCACAAGGTGAAAGAGGGTTTACTGAATATGGTGGAAATGGCCTTCAGACCTTACGACCCGTGTCTCGCCTGTGCCACTCATGCGCTTCCAGGTGAAATGCCATTGAATATAAATATAAGGGGCAAAGACGGCAATATAGTCCAAACACTCAAAAGGCCGTAGCGCAGAGTATCTTTCTCCTGGATACTACATTCCCCTATATTGATAAGGATAATAGCTGGTGCCCTGTCACGTGGGATGACTTGGGCAAAGCTTGGTCATCCTGCAAAATCGGGGCTCTTTCTGACTTCTGAGGTCCTTCCTCGCCTCTCTACCGGCCAGTCGATAACCCGTTTTACGGCACTCAGTACTAGACTTCCAATAGCATCGTTCTTGGAAGTTTGCCCGTCCTCACTAGTGTAGTGTCTCTGAAAAGACTTAACAATAGAGTTATCAATGTCATTCCTGCGAAAGCAGGAATCCAGAAGGTATGTACGGTGGATTCCGTGTCAAGCACGGAATGACATATTGTAGGGTTATTGCGGTGACACTACACTAGCTTTATGCGCCATCTTGTTTATCACCTTCAACAAACTTCACCTATCAGTATCAGCTTGAAGCCCCCATTTCTCT
>JBGOXA010000272.1:0-3083 GCA_041478915.1 Dehalococcoidia bacterium | reverse complement strand
CCTGGGGGTCTTCCACCATCTGGGTAATATCGTTTGCCCGGCTGCACGGGATCCTGGCCTTGCTCATTATCTCCACTATCTCATCCACAGGTCTGGCTTTCATCCACTCGCTGGCTATGGGATGAATAACAGGACTGTTCTTGAAACGGCTCTCGTCGTCTTTGAACCTGGGATCGGCCTTCAGGTCTTCTCTGTCTATCGCCCTCAAGAACCTCCTCCAGATGGTGTTGGTGGTTACACCGAGCATAACCCACCCGTCCTTTGCCTCAAAGCAGTCGGTAAAGGTATGGTAGCTGTGGTTGCCCTGCCGCGTGCGGACAAAACCTGACACCTTATACTCGGCAGCCACCGCCAGCCCGGCCACGCAGGCCACAGCCACGTCCAGCAAGGCTACGTCAATCGCCTGTCCTTTGCCGGTCTTCAGCCTGTGGTACAGGGCGAACATTACGCCCACGGCCAGATGGGCGCCACTGCTAAAGTCCACCCAGGCCACCCCCGACCTCGTGGGGGGATTCTCCGGGAAGCCGGTGTAGCTCATCGACCCGGACAGGGCCTGGGCGATGGTATCGAAACAGGGGCGCTGGGCGTAGGGCCCGCTGGAGCCGAAACCCGACACCGCCCCCACGATAATCGCCGGGTTGACCTCTTTCAGCGCCTCGTAACTGACTATCTTCGCTTCCTCTGAGCCGACAACGTAGCTATGCAACACCACATCGGACTGTCGTACCAGCCGATGCAGTACTTCCTTCCCCTTCTCGCTGAGGATGTTCAGGGTGATCCCCTGCCTGTTCTGCACGGTAATCATGGTGAGCATGCTCTCGCCGTTCGGAGCATGAGGCCCGAAGTTCCTCTCCTCCTCGCCGCTGGGCCGCTCTACCCTGATAACCTCAGCCCCCATGTGGGACAGCAGCGTGCCAGCGTACGGCCCGGCAAACCACCGGGAGAGGTCCAGGACTCTTACGCCTGCCAAAACCTTTTCCATAGATTTTCTCTAGCCTCCTAACATTAACAAATGCCACAAAAAGTGCGCCTCTGGGCACACTTCGTTTCCCTCTGTGAAGAACGTTGACCTTGGCTCGTGTTCAAGGCTCTTTCGGTTGGTCAGGCTCGCCCAAGCCCTCGCTTTGCAGTTGTCGCATCAGCCGTTCTGCCCGGGCCAGGCCGATGCGCAGTTGCCGTTGCAGAAAAGACAATGAGATCTGCTTGTGTTCCCTCGCCAGTCGCCTTGCCTCATCCAGAAGAGGGTCCTCACCGCTCACCATCTCTGGGCCAACCTCGAATATCTCTGCTGCCTGGAGCCGCGCCTGTTCCCGCCAGAACCTCACCACCCTTTCCATTTCCTCAGGAGTGGTGAGGCATCCCTGGAGGCGTTTTGGCTTCGCTGCGTCAGTAGGAAGGTAGAGCATATCACCCCGCCCCAGCAGCTTCTCCGCCCCGACAACGTCGAGGATGGTGCGCGAGTCCACCTGCGACACTACCGCAAAGCTGACACGGGTAGGGAAGTTCGCCTTGATAAGCCCGGTAATCACGTCTACCGAGGGACGCTGCGTGGCTACTATCAGATGGATACCTACTGCCCGCCCCATCTGCGCCAGGCGGCAGAGGAGGGGTTCCACATCGTCCGACCTCGACTTGAAGAGCATCAGGTCAGCCAGTTCATCAATGACCACTACCAGGTAGTGCATCTGTTTCGCTCCCTTGCTGCTCTTGTTGTACCTCTCGATGTTCTGACTCCCTACTGAAGCCAGCCTGCGGTAGCGGCTGTCCATCTCGTGCTCCAGCCATTTGAGTATGTCTACCGCCTTCTCGCCTTCGGTGACCACCGGCGTCGCCAGGTGAGGTACACCGTTGAAGGCAATCAGCTCCACCCTCTTGGGATCGATCATGACGAATCTCAACTCATCAGGTATGTTGTGCATCAGCAACGAGATAATAATGGAGTTCAGGCAGACTGTCTTGCCGCTGCCGGTGGCTCCGGCAATAAGCAGATGAGGCATCTTCGCCAGGTCAGCGGCCACCAACTCACCGGCAGTGCCCTTCCCCAGAGCTATGGCCAGCTTCGACCGCGACCCGATCTTTTGGAAGGCTGCGTTTTCCAGCACCTCGCGCACGGAAACCGTCCCCATCGCCGAATTGGGCACCTCGATCCCCACCAGCGATGTCCCCGGTACCGGTGCCTCTATCCTGATACTGGGGGCAGCCAGAGCCAGCGCCAGGTCGTTTGCCAGCGAGGTAATGCGCTCCACCTTGACCCTGGTCCGCGAGATCTCCTCAGGTTTCACCACAACATTGCCGTTCCTGTCCTTCTTCTTGATCTCCTTGATCTTGCGGTCCCAGCCCGGCTCCACCCCGAACTGGGTCACGGCAGGGCCGACATTCATCTGCACTACCCTGGCTTCCACACCATAGCTTGCCAGGGCCTCCTCGATCATCCTGGCCCTTTTCTCTACCTCACCCCGCCTCAGCTCCGCCCTGGCGGTTTCGTTCAGAAGCTCGATGCTGGGCAGTTGCCAGCGACCCAGCAAGGGAAGGGCCAGTTGGCCTGTTGCTCCCTTCCCAGCCGCACCGCGCCGTGCTGCTCCGGGAGCCGTTTCCTCCTCCACCCCGGTTGCTGTCTCAGACGTAGATGGCCGGCGGCGCTTCTTCATCCTGTAGACGGCAGTCCCATCGGCAGGTTGCTTCCCGAAGCGTTGACGCAGTCGGTCTATTGCCTCACTTCCCCACTCGCTGAGCCGATGTAGCACAGGGATAGTCCTCTCTGCACCGCTCTTTACACCCCTGCCACCCGTGCACAAGGCTCGCCATGAGAAACGGGGGGCTACGCAGGCAATGCCGACCAGGACTAGACCGATCACAATCAAAACGCCGACTGCATCCTGATCCCTGATAATCGCCATGCCCCCGTATCCACCCCCGGAGAACCCCCCAGAAAAAAACGGCGGATTGTCATCACCAGTGGGGTTGAAGAATGCCAGGCTGCCCAGCAGGGCGGCAGCAAAGGCAAAAAGGCCCAGCCACCTGTTCCAGGGCTGCAGGAAGGTGGGAATTCTGCGCAGCGATAGTACCAGAATGACCAACAGGCT
>JBGOXA010000318.1:0-2719 GCA_041478915.1 Dehalococcoidia bacterium | reverse complement strand
GCCACGGGCTTGATCTCTAGCTCACGCTCCCGCCCCATGGCAGCATTCACAGTACAATGAACGCCCTCTTTCTGCTCCCAGATTCCCTGCCCCACGAAATGTTCCTCGGGAATGCACCCCCAGCAGCGAATGCACGGCCTGATATCCTCCAGCCGTCCGGAGGCCGCCTTGTTGGGCATCTCGGGATCGGCCAGCAGTGCTGTGCCTACTACCACCAAGTCTGTCTTGTTTTCCCGCAGGGCGGTCTCGCTCACCTCGGGAGTCATTCTCCCCACGATCATAACAGGCACGGTGAGCACCTGTTTGAAACTCTCGGCGAGAGGCACTAGAGCGCCCGGCCTGTCCGTTCCCTCGGCCTGGGGGCCGGCCCAAATCGACAGGCTGATGGCATCGGCGCCGGCGTCCTGGGCCATCCTGGCCACTTGATGCATGTCCTTCAGGGTAGCGCCTCCTTCAATACCAAATTCCATTGAGTTGAGGCGAGGCCACACCGGGAAGTCTGGGCCCACTGTTCTTCGGATGGCCTGCAGTATCTCGATAAGGAAACGTGCCCTGCCCACCACGTCACCGCCGTACTCATCTTGGCGCTTGTTGGTGGCCGGCGATAAAAACTGGGCAATGAGATAGCCATGGGCCCCATGAAGCTCTACAGCGTCAAAACCGGCCCTCTGGGCACGGCGGGCACCGGCTGCGTAACGCGATACCAGTTCAGTAATCTCGCCCCTAGTCAGCTCCCTTGGCTGCCCGGGGTCCGGTGAGGGATGGCTGACGGTGCCACCTTCTGGCCTGGTATTCTGGCCTCCGCGCCGCTGTGCAATAACTGAATGGCGGCTCTGGAACCGTGTCTTTTAATTGCGGCGGCGACTCCTGCCAAACCAGGGATGAATATGTCATCATCGATAGACATTGTGAGATCCGAGTTTCTGCCGTTGGCCCAATCTATCAAGGTGGCCTCAACAACAATCAGCCCGGTGCCGCCTTTAGCCCGCGCTCCATAGTAATCATAGTACCGCTCGGTAATATAGCCTCTGCCATCTGCCTGACCCGTGCCCATAGCTGCCATCACCCACCGGTTCTTGACCTCCATCTTCCCGATATGAATCGGCTGAAAAAGCTTCTCGAATTTCATTTCATCCGGCTCCTTTCCGTGATTCACTCCTTTCCGCATCCTCTTCCCGATTAGCGCATTCCACCACATCCCAGCATAGCATGAACTGCCTCATTGGCCATTGACGTCATCAGACTCTTCAAATCTCTACAAGGCCAAGCAGTCACGCTACAACTTGATTGTCCACTTGTTCAGACAGACTATACTAGCGTCAACCCAGCTGCACACCTTGTAGGGGATCACCAGTTAGACAACGGTCACTCTGTATTCCTTTATCAGGTTGTTTTCCTCTTTCATAACGCCGAGAGCAAGAAATACCATGTCGCCGTGCTTAATATCATACCTGATAGCATTGCCAAGTATGGCAACATTGATAACATTAAGACCACCTTGCGCTTGCGAAAACAGCCCCTTTATGAAGGCTTCTATATTGTCTCGACCTTTCAAACTGACAGGCTCCAGCCCTACCTTCGTGAAGCCGTCGTCATAGAACTCCGCATCTTCTGTGAAAAGCGAGGAAACCCTGCTGGCATCACCTGCCTTTAGGTAGTCAGCATACTTCTGCAGTAGACTCATAGTTCATCCCCCCTAGCCTGGATTTCCTATTTCAACTCTTCACAAGGCAATCACGAGGCCTCACCTTTGTCTGGCCAGATGTAACATACTGGTCCAACGGTGTCAACCAGCTTGAGAGCTTGTCACACACGATCATGCAAGCCTCCGCTCATCTCAACCTGGGCACGAATCGGGAACGTTGACTGTCTCTGGCAGAGGCTCTGCTTTCATCTCCAGTTGCTGCAGGGCACGGTCACGAACCTTTTTCAAGAGTCCATCCAATTGCTTGATCTCTTTATCAGACAGGCAGGATTTCAACAGCCTGCGTGCCTGTCCAAGCCCAGCCTGTCTCGTCTCCTTCAACAGCTCTTCACCCTTCGGCCGTATTTTGATCCTTACCACCCGCTGGTCCTCCCTGCTTCTGGTCTTTTTCACAAGGCCAGCCCTCGACATCCGACTTAGCTGAGCAGAAGCAGTGTGCTGTTGTCGGAACGTGTAGGAAGCTATGGCACCCGGCGTCAGAGGCACTTTGCTGATACTTAGAACCCCCAGAACATCAACCTGGGCAAGTGTGGCGTCCTGCTTAGCCAGGCCAGTTTCCACCACTCTCTCCAAAGCATCAGATGCCTGACGCAATCGCATCCATGCTTTTAGAGCATCGTCGGATAGCTCCCAGTCATACATGCTGATCCTCCTTTTATTTCGAATACCTTATGGCGGCGCTTCTCTGTCCCTAGAGGCAGGCCCCAAAACCCCAGGATACTGCGGTAGCCTCTGGTTGCCACCGAGCGTGCGCCCTATTCCGGGGTGACCAATACCTTGTAATATTATAGCACACAAGCCTAGCTTGGATGCAAATCCAACCTTGCTGGGTGTTTGAGATAAAGCCGACCTCTTTTCAGAAGGTGCTTCTAGATAGACGAATCAATTGGCCCTACTGTACTATAAGAAGGAAACGGGATCTTCTGAGTTGTTGCTAGATCAAACATTTCATCTTTTTGTTCGGCAACGCGCCGTAGAGCACTCGCCTTGGTAAAGCCATCGAATTGTTCCAAT
>JBGOXA010000124.1:0-5686 GCA_041478915.1 Dehalococcoidia bacterium | reverse complement strand
TCGTCGCCAAGCACTGGGTCCTTACACTCAACCCTTACCAAAAGCCGGCCGTCTTTTCTCTCCTGCCTGACACGAGGCTCCTCTTCTGGATCATAGTGTAGAAAGACAACCCCTTTCTCTCTTGCCTCTCGATAGAGTTCCTCATAAAACCCATATGTCCTCACGTCCCGATAAAGGACATATATATTCATCTCGGGTTTGATCTCTTTTAGCCTCAGGGCGTTTTGGATTGCCTGGTTACAACACACCCGGGAGCAATAAGGTCGCTCCTCATTGCGAGAACCTACACACTGGATCATTACCAGGTTGTCGCAATTGACGACATCAGGGCTCCCCTTTGCTATTTCCTCCTCGAGCTCCAGTTGGGTGAGCACTCTGGGGTCTCTTCCATAGAGATATTCCTCTGGCTTGTATTCCTGGGCTCCCGTAGCAATTATGGTGACACCGTGGTCTATCCTCTCTATGACCCTACCGCGGTACCTCATGACTTCAGTGGTGAAACTGCCCACATAGCCACGGGCGTCCACGATCCAGGTATTGGTGTACACTTTAATCTTGGGATGCTCCTGAACTCTGTTGATAAGCTCGGCCAGAAAATCCTGAACATCCCCACCGTCGAAGGAATGATGTATTCTTCTTGCTATGCCACCAAGCTCATTGCTCTTCTCAATGAGATGGACTTCGAATCCCTGATCTGCTATGGTTAATGCACTCACCATTCCCGCCAATCCTCCGCCAATGACTAAGGCGGAACGGTTGACTGGGAGAGACAGTCGTTTTAGCGGCTCAATTAATCTTGCCTTGGCTATTGCCATCTCCACCAGGTCCTTTGCCTTCTCGGTTGCCTCATCCAGCTCGTGCATATGCACCCAGGAGCATTGATCGCGAATGTTCGCCATCTCAAAGAGGTAGGGATTGAGCCCGGCCTCCCGAACTGTCTCGCGGAACAAAGGTTCATGAGTCCTGGGGGAACAGGATGCCACTACCACCCGGTTAAGGTTATTCTCGGCAATCGCCTTCTTTATCCTTTCCTGGGTGTCCTGCGAGCAGGTGAAGAGATTGTGCTCGGCATAGATCACATTAGGAAGCATTTTAGCGAAATCTGTCACCTCAGAAACCCTTACATATCCGCCGATATTGATCCCGCAATTGCAGATAAAGACGCCAATCCTGGGTTCTTGTCCTCTTACATCTTTTTCTGGCGGATACTCTTTTATCTTGGTCAAAGTCTTTCTCGCCGACGCAAGGAAGGTGGAAATATCCCCTGCTGCCCCGCTGGCTTGTATCACCGTCTCTGGAATATCCTTTGGTGCCGAGAACGCTCCGCACACGAATATCCCATCCTTGGTGGTCTCCACGGCTGAAAAAGGCTTGGTCTGACAGAATCCATACGGATTAAGCTGAATTCCAATCTTCTTCGCCAGCTTGACCAATTCTGGTGAAGTCTGGAAACCTACAGAAAGGACGAGTAGGTCAAAATCTTCCGCCTTCGATACCCCATCCTCGGTAGTAAATTTCACCTTGAGATCACCAGGTCTGCCTCCAGCTTCAATACTGTACACCTTCGATCTAACGAACTTTATCTTGCTTTCCTCTTTAGCACGGTCATAGTACTTATCAAAGTCCTTCCCGTAAGTCCGAAGATCCATGAAGAAAATGGTTACCTCTAAAGGTACGGTGCTATGCTCCTTAGCAATCATAGCTTCCTTAATAGCATAGGTGCAGCAGACTGAGGAGCAATAAGGTCTGCCGTGCTTTTCATCCCTGGAGCCAACGCATTGGATAAAAGCTACCTTCCGCGGCGCAGTCATGTCCGAGGGACGCAGTAAGACGCCTTCGAAGGGTCCGGTGGCGCTCAAGATGCGCTCGAATTCCAGGCTGGTTACCACGTTAGGGAACCTACTGTAGCCCAACTCATAAATCCGGCTGGAGTCAAAACACTCAAAGCCACCAGACAGTAAGACCGCCCCAACGTCTATCTCTTCAATTTGATCGCTCATGGTGTGGTTAATGGCCGCTGCTTCGCACCTATCAACACACTCAAGGCATTCGATACATCCTTCGCTGAGTCCAGCAAGACAGCGGCTTGCTTCTGCCTGTGCCTCAGCCAGTGAATAACCAGAGGTGACTTCAACAAACCCGACTCGCTGCTCTACAGGCAGATGCTTCATCTTACGGCGGTGCGCTAGTTCAAGCGTACCGGTGATGGTTCTGACCTCGTCTTCTGTGAGCTTCTCAGGCTCCCGTTTCTCTTCCCCAGGCGGGAGGCTCTCGCCACGCAGGTAGGCATCTATAGAAGCAGCCGCCCTTCTTCCTGCTGCCATGGCGTCTACAACGTAGGCAGGGCCTGTTACAGCATCACCACCAGCATAAACACCTGGAACATTAGTAGACCCACTAGCAGGATCCACTTCGATGGTGCCGCGTCGGGACAGCGAGACGCCAAGTTCCTTGACAAACTCCACAAGGGGAGCCTGCCCCAAGGCAGCTATTACCATACCAACCGGGACGCGGAATTCAGAGCCTGCGATGGGTACAGGGCGTGGTCGCCCTGAAGCATCGGGCTCACCGAGCTTCATTCGGACAAGCTCCATCTCAGTGATCCTTCCACCACCATGGAAGGCAACAGGAGCGGTGAGCAACTCGATTGCTATGCCCTCTTCCTCCGCTGCCTGAACCTCTTCTTCGTCCGCAGGCATCTCAGCTCTGGTGCGCCTGTAGAAAATGCTTACCTTTTCCGCCCCGAGGCGCTTGGCTGTTCGCGCGCAGTCAATCGCTGTATTGCCGCCCCCGATGATAGCGATCTCACTGGCCACTTCAACCTTCTCCCCGAGGCTTACGCGGCGCAAGAACTCAACACCTTGAATCACACCCTGCAGGTTCTCTCCAGGCACTTTTAGATCCATCCCTTGATGAGCACCGACAGCAATGAAAATGGCATCGAACTCTGCCTTCAGTCTGCTGGGAGAAATATCCTTTCCGACTGTAATGCCAGTCTTAATCTCTACGCCCAGGCTCTCTATGTATCCAATTTCCTTGCGAACCACTTCCCTGGGAAGGCGGTACTCGGGAATACCAACGCGAAGCATACCCCCCGGCTCTGGCAGAGCTTCAAAGATGACCACTCCGTGGCCCTTGAGGGCCAGGTCGTGTGCCCCAGTAAGACCGGCTGGGCCCGATCCTATTATCGCCACCTTCTTGCCAGTACTTTCTGCTTTGGCACCGTCTAGTTTGGACTTGTCAGCATCAACCTGATCGGCAACAAACCTCTTAATGTCCCTCACTGCTAAGAAGTCGTCAATCTGACCGCGGTTGCAGGCACTCTGACACGGGGCATAGCAGATACGTCCACAGACGCTGGGCAACGGGTTTGTTGCCCGTATCAACCTGTACGCCTCCTCGATTCTGCCCTCGGCGACCAGCTTAATGTAGCCGCAGACATTCATGTGAAGCGGACAAGCGTCTCGACAAGCAGCATGACAAAGCCGCTCTTGTTCTTTGTCAATCACGAATTTCTTGGGGACGGATTGGGGAAAAGCTGTATATATCGCCCGACGGCTGTCCAGCCCCTGGTTGAACTCACTCGGCTTTACCACAGGACACCATTCGGAGCATACGCCACAGCCAGTGCACTTGCTCCAATCTACATAGGTCGCCTTCCTCCGAATTTTCACTCTGAAGCGGCCTGGGTCGCCCTGGATATCTTCTACCTCCGAGTAAGCGTATAGAGCTATGTTCGGGTGAGAGGCTGCTTCTACCATCTTTGGAGACAGGATGCACATGGAACAGTCATTAGTGGGGAAGGTCTTATCAAGCTGAGCCATTACCCCACCAATAGAAGGCGATTTCTCCAAAAGATAGACGTAATATCCACTCTCAGCCAGGTCTAAGGCTGCCTGAATTCCCCCTATACCGCCGCCAACAACCAGAACTGATCCTACTTTGCCATTTCCTTGTGACATGGCCAACTCCTAACCTTTCAATCTACCCAAGGCTTTCTCTGCCACCGTAAGAATCTCTGCTTTCTCCCCTTCGGGTTTTCGGGCAAGGAAATCGCTCACCATTTCGTGGCGCAATTTCTGCGAAAAAACGTCGATCTCCTTTATCTTCTCCACAAAGGAAGGGGGAACATATCCTTCTCTAACCGCCATGTCTCTCAGTGCCTTCATTACATCGGAAAAATCGACATTCTGAGGACAATGGGCTTGACAGGTATAGCACTGAATGCAAAACCAGATGAAGCCGGCGGAGAGAACCTCCTTCCTCATCCCCAGAAGTACCATACGGATGATTCTCCGGGGATTAAACACCGGATCAATTTCAGAAACGGGGCAACTGGCAGTGCAAAGACCGCAAGCAAAACACTGCTTGATATTCTCCCCTCCTGGCTCAGCCGCAACATCGTATTTGAACCTAGTATCCAGTTCATTCAAGACTATCGTCATCTTCTTCCTCCGTGCCGATTCTTCCCTGTCGTAGTCTTTCTTTTCGATGAATAGAAGTTTACCTCACAAGAGTCCTGCGGACTTCAGAATTTCGGGAACTTTCTCCTCACGCCCGATGAACATGATGTGAACCCCATCACATATTTTCTCTTCTTTCACTTGCCTTATCATCCTGGCGGCTATCTCTATTCCTTTGGAGACTCCTTTCCCTTTCGGTGCTTGAGCTAGCTCATCGATGATATATTGAGGCACGAAAATGCCGGGAACGTTTTCGTTCATGTACTCAGCCATCTTCGCACCAATAGCGGGCACTATCCCGGCGAGTACCTTGACCTTCGCATCCTTCTTGCGGACGAATTCCACGAACCTCTTGAGCTCGTCCAGTTCATAGACTGCCTGCGTTTGAATGAAGCTGACCCCTGCCTCAAGCTTCTTCCCTACTTTGACAAGCTGAGGCTCAAGCGGGTCTGCCGAAGGAGTCGCCGTGGTTCCAATGCAGAAGTCAATGCCTCCGTCGAGATCATTCCCTGCCATATCCTTCCCGGAATTCAAGGTATGGACAAGGTGTATAAGCTGCACCGAATCCAGGTCGAACACCGGTTTTGCTTCCTTGTGGTCGCCCACATCTATGGAGTCGCCGGTGAGGCAAAGGACATTGCCTATCCCTCGAGACCAGGCGAAAAGCAGGTCACCTTGTATCGCCAGGCGGTTACGGTCCCGACAGGTTATCTGAAGCACAGCCTCACCACCGCGTTCCTTGATCAAAAGGCAGGTTCCGAGAGAGGGATAGCGCATCACCGAACTTTGATTGTCGGTTACATTCAGCGCATCCACCTTATCTTTCAGAAGCTCAATATTCTCAATCGGTTTCGACATATTGGAGCCTTTTACCGGAGCTGCCTCAGCGGTTACGATGAAGCCCTTTGTTTTGAGAGTCTCTCTAAAAGGTTTGGCCATCCTTCACTCCTTAAGCCTTTATCGCCTGGATTTTCCCTGGTCTCTTAACAGCCCGGAAATTCTTCGGTGGATAATATTTCTGCATCAGGTCAAGCTTGCCTTGCTTCTCCAGTCGACGGTAAATGAGCACCCAGGCACAGTCCTTCTGCGGGTCTATCTCGCACTTTCCCCCTTTCCTGGTGCCGCCACAGGGGCCGTTAAGAAGACCCTTGGCGCAGCGGACGATCGGGCAAACGCTTCCCGTTCGATCCAGGAAGCAGTCCCCACAAGCGCCACACATTTCC
>JBGOXA010000135.1:0-5442 GCA_041478915.1 Dehalococcoidia bacterium | reverse complement strand
TATGCCCAGATCTGGGGCTCAGGGAAATTCGACGGCCAGAAGGTCAAAAGACAGTATGCCCTCCAGGAAGGGGACATAATAGAGCTACATGCCTAATCTGGCGGTGCCCCAGGAGGCTATGCTCCTCAGACGGCGTGCTGCCGGTTGTCCGTGTAAGCTTTCCGGCCATTGCCCCTGAAGCCGGTTATTGGGCCGTTAAACCGCCATCCACAACCATGGCGTGGCCTGTGACGAAAGAAGCTGCGTCAGAGCAGAGCCACACCGCGGCCTCGGCGATCTCTTCCGGTTCACCCAGCCGCCCTATCGGATGCATAGCCCTGTAAACCTCCTTCATCTGCGGGCGAGCCGCCACGATGCGGTCTATCATAGGTGTCCGAATGACGCCCGGGCAGACGGCGTTTACGCGGATACCAGCGGTAGCGTACTCCAGGGCCGCTGCTTTTGTTAGCCCGATAACGCCGTGTTTGCTGGCAACATAGGCGGGGGTACCCTGGAAACCCACCAGTCCCGCCACCGATGATGTGTTGACGATGGCTCCAGTGCCCTGTTTGAGCATTTGCTGAATCTCATACTTCATGCATAGCCACACACCTTTGAGATTTACGTTGATTACGCGGTCCCATTCCTCCTCGGTGCATTTTGCTGTGGCTGCTCGGCCGCCGCCGATGCCAGCATTATTGAAAGCGCAGTCCAATCTGCCATAGGTCTCGACGGTCTTATTCACCATTTCCTCCACCTGATCCAACTTTGACACGTCAGCCTTGAAGAAGACAGCCTGGCCGCCGCGGTCTTTGACCATCTGCAACGTCTCCCCGCTGCCGTCAACCAGCACGTCGGCGACGACAACCTTTGCCCCTTCCCTAGCAAAGGCCAGTGCAGAAGCCCGTCCGATTCCTGAGCTTCCGCCTGTTACCAGAGCGACCTTGCCATCTAATAACTTCATTCTCTGCCTCCTTGATTTGTATTTGTTCTATTGAAGTAGCAACTCATAGAGCGAAGCCACTAAGATGTCTTGAGTAGTCGCCGCATTGCCTCGTCTGGCATGCGATGACAGTTGGAGAAACCCCACACGGGGCCGCCTCTGCCAAATTTCGCCCGTAGAGTACTTTCAAACGCAAGCCCGAAGGTTCTTCGAATCGGGCTGGGTGAAAGTTGCATCTGTCGGCTGTCACGTAAGCAAGAAGCAAGATATCAGCACTCGTCCTGCTGGAATCTATGATAGTCCACCATTTTTCTCAGCGCCCTGGCGGCTCTCTGGAAGGTGGGGAAGCTGGGCAGACCTCTTTCGATCAACTTTTGCCTGATTCTCACTGCCTCCACTTCCAGTTGTCCTGCGGTCATAACTATGGAGAAGCACTTAGTATGCCTACTTCTGAAAGCAACCAGAGCCTCACAGAGGTTGTCAAAATATGTGGGATCGTATTCCCAAAGTTGCGTGGCGAAAGGGAGGCACAGCTCAAGCACCAGGGCATCGATGTTATCATCGCGGCTGAGGATATTCAATGACTTCATGAGTTCATCGACGGTCAGCGAATTCCAGGACACGTCCAATGGATTGAGACAGCTTCCGCCGATGACGTTAAAGAAGGAGGCGAACTCCTGGTAGGAGCGGTCACTGAGCAAGGGAACTTGGAGACCTTCTGCGGCGAAGGCATCGGTTATGGCTACCGATTCCCCCCCGCTGTCAGCCACCAACCCCACTCTATTGCCCGAAGGCGGACGAAGGTAGAGCAACGCCTTCACAGCATCGATCATCTCGTCTACGCTATCGACCCTAATGGCGCCACACTGTCTGATGGCGGTGTCCCACAGGATCGGAACGGAAGCCAGAGAACCAGAATGCGACGCCGCAGCCCTAGCTCCTTCTTCGCTTTTGCCTCCTTTCCAGATTATGACCGGTTTCCGCTTCGCCGTCTCTTTAAGACACTGGAGGAATCTTCTTCCGTCCTTTGTACCCTCGACGTACATGCCTATGATTTTGGTTTCTTCGTCATCAGCCAGGTACTCCAGGTAATCGACACTGTCGAGGACTGCTCCATTGCCGTAGCTGACTGATTTGCTCACCCTGATGCCGTGGGGTTCTCCGGCCAGGCTGAAGATTATGGCGTGGGTGCCACTCTGAGAGATGAAACCCACTGGCCCCCCTTCTCCGGAATACTGACCAGTATCCTGCCGCAGGCCGATTTTCGGGTTGAAGACTCCCATACAGTTCGGCCCAATTAGATTGAAATTGGCCTCCTGGGCCATCCTGGCAATTTCATGCTCCAGTCTTCTTCCCTCCTCAGTCCGCGTCTCCGAGAAGCCGGAGGTGAACAGTGTTGCTCCTCCCACCTTTTTCTTTATGCAATCGCCAACGATCCGAGGGGCCACCGCTCTGGGCACAGCAATGATGACGTAATCAACAGGCTGGGGAATATCGGCCAGGCTACGGTAGTTCTCCACGCCCAGGCTTTCTATCCCCGGTATTTCCTCAGGATCAATCTGAACGGAGAAGACCTTGCCCCTAAAGGTGCTCGCGCTCCTGAGCCACATATAGGCGTTGGCTTTCTTGTCCCCTACCACCGCTATGGATCGAGGGTTGAAGGCCCTATCCAGCTCTCTTCTTTGCAACATAACACCCCTTCTACACTACTCGTTTCATTGGGCTTTGTAGTCTCTTTAGGCTAATCGAAGAACCGTAAAATATGTATACGTCATCACCATGGCGCTGCTCTACCCTCCCTCGAAGAAGCGGCGCGGGTTTTCCATCGTTATGGTACGAATTGCCTCGTCGCTTACACCGAACCTCTTCAATTTAGGTAGCAAAATCTCCACGAAGGTCAGGGTGAACGGCTCCATCTCCGAGGCAGCTTTCATCTATTGATAAAGGCGTGCTCCGCTCCCATCGCTGTGTGATCTAAGGATGACACCCTCTCCCCTGCTTGTCAAAGCCTTTGGGTAGGTTGGCACTGCCTCCGTCAGTCCCAGTCTCCTGTCCAGTTCCCGGTAGATCAACAGCCCTGAGTCCGAGGTGATCCCAGCACCGTGGGGCTCCAGCCTTAGCCGCCTGTCAAATTGAAGCTATTTTACTACAGGAATTCGCCTGTGAGCACCGTCTGATATGGGAAATGTATCCTTATACACCTTGCATAGTTGTTCCCTCATCGTCCAGGCGCCGCTCCGCGGGTCACAGCAGTCATCTAGATCATCGTCCACCACGGCATTTATGTTAGAGCGCCACAGTCCGTGGAGGGAAGGCTCCTCCCCGGGGTCGTTGGGATACCACCATCCGTGTTCGGCACTGACCACACGGGGGTCTATGCCATCGAAGTACATGCACTTGAACCTGACCCTGGCCAAGGGTGTCTCGATCCACACCCAGTCGCCATCGCTTATGCCCAGCTCGCGAGCTTTCGCCGGGTTGATCTGGACTATAGGATCGGGGTACCTTTTGCGGAAAGATTCGATCTGGTGGAACTGCGAGTGGTAGTGATATCGGGCTCTCGGCCCTGAGAGGAGATAAAAGGGGTACTCTTTAGCCCGCTTCGGGTCACTGACCAGGGTGCGAGGGGCCTCGTCGTACCCTGGTAACGGGTCATACCCTAACTCTTCCATGATGGTGGAATACAGCTCGAACTTACCGGTAGGCGTGCCAAACCGGAAGCCAGGCTGATCGAATTTTCTATGTTGCAGCCACGGATTGTCGAAGCCATAACCCCCCATCTTCTTGACAAACTCTTCAAAGGTTACGCCCATGGGCTCAAGGCGATAGTCAAAAGCCTCCTCCAAGGTCTTCCACGACCAGTACTTCTCCTGTCCCAGCCTCAGCCCTAGTTCCCGATAGAGATAGTATTCGTCCTTGCGCTCGTACAGCGGCTCAACCACTTTTTTGCCTGCCTCTAGCAGAGGAGACATATTGCCCCCATGACCCATGGTGGATTTTTCCAGGTGGCCAGCGGCCGGAAGCACATAGTCGGCAAGCTGGCAGGCAGAGGTCATGAAGATGTCCATATTCACGCTGAACTCCACCTTCTTCAGTGCCTGGTAAACCAGTTTGACGTTGGGAAAGTTGAGCAGAGGGTTCTGGCAGATGGTTATCAACCCTTTGATGGAGTATGGCCTGCCCGTGGTGATGGCCCGCCACATGGACGGGGGATGGCCCACGCCGCCAAAATAGTAATAGCTGAGACGCCTACCGGTGAGCTTCTGGTACTCCTGGCCCACCCTGTCCCATGTCTCCCAGGAGAACATCCTGTACTTTTCCCCTCCGATAGCCTTCCTCTTTTGGTCTGGGGACAGGAATTCAGAGCCTTCGATGTCGCCAGCTAGCCTGATGCGGTTGTGTGGCTCTAGTAAGAGGTTACCGCCGGGTACATCGAGGTTGCCGGTTATTGCCGGCAGTATCAAGGTCATCTGCATGGCCGGCACCGAATTTCGGGCGTGTTCAATTCCCATAGCCTCAAAACAGATGGCCGGCTTGTTTGTGGCATAAAGCCGGGCTGCTTCCCTGATCTTGTCGGCCGGCACCCAGGTGATTCCCTCCACCCTCTCCGGTGGATACTGGCTCACGCGCTCTACAAACCTGTCCCAGCCATAGCACCATTTGGCGACAAAATCACGATCGTAGAGCCCCTCCTTTATTATGACGCTGGCCATGCCCAACAGCAGGGCGGCATCGGTGCCTGGGCGGGGTTGCAGCCAGATATCTGCTATTTTGGCTGTGTCCGTCAGTCTGGGATCGATGACTATCAATTTCAATCCCTCTTCTTTGGCCTTGCGCAGGCGATGCCATAGGCGCCAGGCAGCCATAAAGGGGTTGCCCCCTACAATAAGAAAGCACCTGGTTTCCGGACGCATGATGGGCCAGGGTATCACCCAGCCACTGACTATCAGGCTGGTCAACATGGTAGGCATAAGGCATACCCGCCCGTGGGACATCAAGTTGGGCGTGCCAAAAAGGTACTCGAAACGGTTCAGGTATTCTCCCGAGCAATGGTTATCTCCGCCAACGGAGATGCAAAGAGCTTCAGCACCCTCTTTGTCCCTTATCTCCGCCAACTTGCTTGCGATTTCATCCAACGCCTGCTGCCAGGTGATTTGCTGCCATTTGTTCTCTCCCCTTTCGCCCGCCCTCTTCAAGGGGTAGTTGAGACGTTTCGGATGATAGAGAAGCTCTGGAGAGGTGACCGACCTGGGGCATCCCTTGAACCCCTTGGACTCGACGCTCACCACCCGACCATCTTTGAGCTTGACTTCCATGGGACAGTGCCAGATGCAGAGACCGCATAGTGTCATCTTCACTTCCTCGCCCATTCCATGGCCTCCTTTAGATTATCTTGTTACAGGTTGTCTGAATATCCGAAGGATTCAGGATGGCGCCCGAACAAACCCTCTCGTTCTTTCAAGCTAGTTGCCAATCTTCGGCGTTTCTTGAATGGGGGTTTGGCTGATGCAAACCCTAAC
>JBGOXA010000291.1:0-2939 GCA_041478915.1 Dehalococcoidia bacterium | reverse complement strand
TATGTTATATATGCTAAATATGATATGGATGCTGACTATGTTCTCAACAAAAACTAAAATATGATTTTGCATGGTAGTCTAGCGTCTTTTGTGCTAATGATTTTTCGGAAAAACGCATGAACTAGCTACCATGAAACACTATGTTGGCTTCAAGATGTCAATCCCTCAGTCCTGGCGGTGTTACAACTGCTTCCCGGCCTAGCGATTTGTCGGGTCACATAAAGATGAAATGTGTTCTCGGGTCAGCTCGTGCTATAATTACGGAACGAAGCAGCTATGTGCAATTGCATTGACATGCTGGAAGTGGACGGCTTGGCACACTGGGAGTTGGTCACTGACTTCAGTGCCAATTTGAGGCTACTGCCGGGTAAACCAGGGGTTTAGGCACTACGCGTGTGCCGTAGAGGCAAGCATTACGGGGGCGAGTTTGAGCAGCGTTATCTTGCCGAAGTCGCGCAGCTACACGAATACAAACGGCGCTTGTTCAACAAGCTTGGACTCACATGGACACCTGATAGTAATCGCGATTTCACCAGGGGTCGGCTTCAACGCCTTAGCCGAATTGAAAATTATGACTAGGGAAGTTGCTCAATTATGTATATAGGTGGTTCCAAGAACATCCGACAGCGGTTGAAGGGTTTGTTGGTACTCAGGATTATAGAGCCCTTCTCATATCTTCTTGATGCCATCTGGAATAAGAAGAGGTTCCCTCTCTGGATATCAATAGGCATGTAGCCACGCTCATCCACTATGAGCAGATCAAGCCTTCCCAGGGCTTCCAGTGTCTTCCACAGGGTATGAGAAACCACGGAAGCTACCATCTGGTCAAGTAAACTCATGGCCGAAATGAAGAGTACTGTTTTCCTGTGGGCG
Source organism: Dehalococcoidia bacterium (assembly GCA_041478915.1). Classification (GTDB taxonomy): domain Bacteria; phylum Chloroflexota; class Dehalococcoidia; order UBA2247; family RBG-13-53-26; genus VGOE01. Next base: position 2,066 of record JBGOXA010000291.1, on the reverse strand, counting down.
CAGGCCTTAAGTCCCAGACTCATGCTCAAATGGCTTTTCCCGGCTCAAATAGAGTAAGGGTAGAATGGTCCCGGGCTTTCTCATAAGCCCCTAACCCCAGAAAACAGGCTACTGAAAGACTATCGTTAGCTAACACCTCCACTTGCCCCTCTGAGACGTTGTACAAGTAGGCCAAAAGAAGTGTCTTCAAGATAATGGCTGGGTTATAAGGTGTCTGCCCCTTCTCCCCTTTTATCCCTGTAGCACCTGAGGGGTTTACCCATAAACCTGTCCCAGTCCACTACCTCATTAAGCTTGTCCAGAAAATGGTCTTGAGGCACCTTCTGCTCGTAGAGGAAGTTGCCAAAGAAGGAATTCAGAGTAGTCCCTTTTCATCTCTCCTTAGCCATGCCCAAGCCTCCTCAAGTAGTTTCCTATATTCGATGAGCTTTGAAGATACCTGGCCACGGTTGCACTGCCGCATCTCTGCAGGAGCTGCTAAACAATCTCAACAAAGCTCTTGACAAAGAAGACAAGGGTGTGGTATTATGCGGAGCGGCAGGCGGTTGCCGCCCACCGCATGGAAAGGACAGGCAGAGTTGAGAAAAATATCGATAAGAGAGGATGTCTGCATCGGCTGTGGCCTTTGCCGGGTCTACTGCCAGACGGAACACTCTCGAGCGAAGGACATCATCAAGGCATTCAAGAGGGAGATGCCTCGCCCCTTGGCTCGCATTCGTGTTGAGAGAAAGGGGGAGATTTCATTTGCCGTCCAGTGCCGCCATTGTGCTGAGCCGTGGTGTGTCTATTCCTGCCTTACAGGAGCAATGCGCCGCGACTCGGAAAGTGGAATAGTAACCGTTGACACTGAGAAATGCATCGGCTGCTGGACGTGTCTCCTAGTTTGCCCTTATGGCGTGCTGGTCAGAGATAGAGATCGGAAGGTTGCCGCCAAATGCGACCTCTGCCCCGGGCGCAATATACCGGTTTGTGTCGCTAACTGTCCGAACGAGGCACTGGTATTGAGCGAGTAGAACAGAGACAAATGATTGCGGTTATTGACTACGGAGCTGGAAACCTGCGCAGTGTCACCAATGCTCTGGTCAAGCTGGGCTATCAGCCCGAAGTGACTAAGGAGCCAGACGACATCTGTAATGCTACCGCTATCATTTTCCCCGGCGTCGGCGCTGCTGGTGATGCGATGCGCAACCTGCGAGACTCGGGATTGGATGAAGCCATTCAGCAGGTCATAAGGCAAGATCAGCCCCTTTTGGCTATCTGCGTTGGGATGCAGGTTCTGTTCTCGGCTACTGAAGAGGGAGGGTGGCAGGGGTGCTTTGGGGTGATCCCAGGCATGGTGAAAAGGTTGCCCTTAGGACTCAAGGTGCCTCATATGGGCTGGAACCAGGTGAAGCAGAAGGTAGAGCATCCCATCTTTGATGGTATTCCCGACCAAGCAAACTTCTATTTCGTGCACAGTTACTATGCCGAGCCTGAGGACGACACAGTCGTGGCCGGGATCACGGAGTATGGAATTACTATATGCAGTGTAGTCATCCGGGGCAACCTGGTGGCAACTCAATTTCATCCTGAGAAGAGCGGAGTTCACGGCCTGAGAATGTATGACAATTTCTTGAAGGTGGCCAGACTTAAGAGGTAGACGCGGTGACAATAACAGGGCTGCCAAATACGAGATACTTGATTGTGGGGAATTCGGCCGGCGGTATCGGAGCGGCTGAAGCGATACGCGAGAGCGATAAATCAGGGTCGGTGACCGTTGTTTCCGACGAACCCTATCCGAGCTACTCCCGCCCCCTTATCGCCAAATATCTCGCCAGGGAGCGTACGCTTGAGGGAATGCTATTTCGCCCCCTTCAGTTCTACGCTCAGAGCAATATCACTCCTTTACTAGGTAAAAGGGTAAGAAGCCTTGGCCTTGAAGAGCATATTGCCGAGCTTGAAAGCGGTGAGCGCATCCCCTGGGAAAAGCTCCTGATTGCCACCGGAGGGATGCCCATTATTCCCAAGGTCAGGGGGATTGAGAAAAAAGGGGTATTCAATTTCTTTACCCTTGATGACGCGAAGGC